>NZ_JBYIQP010000121.1:0-13405 GCF_057707665.1 Actinacidiphila sp. bgisy167
AAGCAGGCGGGAATCCCCGGCCTTCAAGCCCCGGGAGGATGTCAACGCTTGTAGGGGTCTCCGTCGGGCAGCCAGGCGCCCGGAGTGTGGATGCCCGGGTCGCTCACACCCTCGGTGAGGGCGTCCACCACGCCCAGCACCGCGTCCCGGACCTCGTCCTTCCGCCAGACCAGCGACCAGGTCCAGTAGACCTCGGGGCCGAGCACCGGCCGCTTGACCAGATCGGGCGGCAGCAGGGCGGTCTGGCCCTTCGGGCAGTTGACGACCGGACCGCGGCAGCGGCGGACGTGGTCGAAGAACCCGCTGCCGGTGACGCCGCCGTCGGAGATGCGGACCGCCCGCGCTCCCGTCTCGGTGGCGAGGCGCTCCGCGTAGAGGTTCCACGACAGCCAGGAGGTGGTGTCGTCGTCGAGCAGCACCACGGTGTCCTCCGCGCGGACGGCGCCGGTGTCCCCGCCGGTGGAGACCGCGTAGAGGAGATCCGCCCCCAGGAACCGGGAACGCAGGCCCCGCCGCTCCAGGTCCTCGGTCCGCACCCAGCACACCGCAAGGTCCAGGCTGCCGTCGGCGACCCGGGCCGCCTGGGTGTGGGAGGGCGCGACCCACGCGTCGACGTGCAGTCGGGCCACCGCCGACGCGCGGGCCGCCAGATCGGCGGGGAGCCAGTTGACGTAGCCGAGTCGTACCGCTTCCGAGCCCGCCAGCTGCTTCGCCCGGCGCCCCACGTCGTCCGCGCGCTCCAGCAGCTCCCGGACCGGCGGGAGCAGCGCCGAACCCGCGGGGGTCAGCGAGACCGAGCGGCGGTCGCGGTCGAAGAGCCGGACCCCCAGACCACGTTCGAGTGCCTTGATCTGCTGGGACAGGGAGGGCCCGGCGATCAGGAGCCGTTCGGCCGCCCGCCCGAAGTTCAGCTCCTCGGCCACAGCGACGAAGTACCGAAGTTGACGCAGCTCCACACCGCCATGCTAGGCCGCGGCGGCACCTCCGCGACGGCACCCCGCGTGCCTGGCAGGCCGTAACGCGAGGCCGCGGACCCGGCCTGCCCGGTGAGACCTCGTGTCACGGCTCGGCTGGGAGTCCATGCCTCCCAGCAGGGAGGAACCAGATCCTGGCGGGCGGCCCGCCCTCGCGGCCACGATGGGGGACGGCCGGTCGACCCGGAAATAGTCGATCGGTCGTATACTGCTGCCATGGGACGCACAAGTGACGCCAGGGAGAAGATCATCACTGCCGCGCACACGCTCATCGAGCAGCGTGGCTACTCCGCCCTCGGGGTAGCCGAGATCTGCAAGGCGGCCGGGGTGCCCAAGGGAAGTTTCTACTACTTCTTCGAGTCCAAGGAAGCCTTGGCCCTGACCGTCATCGACGAGCACTGGGCGGTCCAGAGGGGCGAGTGGGCCGGCATCCTGGGCTCCGACGGGGCCCCCTTGGAGCGGCTGCGCCGGCTTTTCCAGGCGACCGAGGAGGTCCAGCACGCGGGCCAGAAGTCCTGCGGGACCGTGTCGGGCTGCATGTTCGGCAACCTGACGCTGGAGATGAGCAACCAGACGGAGTCCATCCGCCGCCGCCTGCAGGAGATCTTCGACGTGCAGGTCGAGATGATCGACGAACTCGTCGCCGAGGCGAAGGAGCGCGGCGACGTCGCCGTCGCCGACACTCGCGCCGCCGCCGTGTCGATCGTCGCCCAGCTCGAGGGACAGGTGCTCTTCGCCAAGCTCTACAACGACACCGGTCGCCTCAGCCCGCTCTGGACGAACTGCCTCGCCATGCTCGGCGCGGCCGCTCCGCAGGAGACCGCGGCGTCGGTGTGACGCGGCGGCGCGAGCGGCCTCCTCCGCACACGGTCCTCGCGCGGCGGTGCGGCGCCGGCGGCGGTGAGCGCCCGGGGGAGGTCGGTCAGCGGCCCGGCAGCCGCTCGGTGATCTCCTGGAACACCCACTCGTTGCCGTCGGGGTCGTTGAACGACGCGTAGGAGCAGTAGCTGCGCCGCTCGGCATCGGGGCCAGGCACGCGTCCTTCGGTCCCGGCGCGGTGGAACACTCCCCCGGCGTCATGGAAGACCTCGCTCACCGCGACCCCGCGCCCCGCGAGTTCCTGACGCGCGGCGACGACGTCCTCCACGATCAGGTGCAGGCCCTGGACGGAGCCCGGCTCGGCCGAGCTGACACCGGTGCCGAAGATCACCGAGCAGGGCGAACCCGGCGGGGTCACCTGGACGACACGGAAGTCGTCACCGGAGGAGACGTCCGCGTCCAGCCGCCAGCCGAGGCCCACGTAGAAGTCCTTGGCCCGATCGACGTCGGAGACGGGCACCACCACGACCTCGAGTCTCATGTCCACGGGTTGTCGCTCCTTGTCCCTTGCCCTGTCCGGCGTGCGGGGTCACGTCGGACGTCCACGGTCCGGGTTCCGGGGGCCGCGGGGAGGATGCATACCCCCTTGCCGCCGTGAGCGGACGGCGCGGACGGCATGGCCACCGCGTTGGCGGTGCGCGGGGACCCTTTGGATCGGCGCCGTGCGCCGGATCCGGCACGGCGCACCTCCGGGCAGGAGGGACGCGGGGACATCACCTGCCCGGAGGGCGTTCGAAGGGGCGTTCGGCGGGCGTCGGCGACGCCCGGCTCACAGCCCGATATCGCGGTTGCGGTAGTCGGCGAGGGATTCGCGCCGGAGCAGCAGCCGGGCCCTGCCCTCGTGGACGGCGACGAGCGGCGGGCGTCCGACGAGGTTGTACGTGGACGCCATCGACAGGTGGTAGGCGCCCGCGACGGGCACCGCGAGCAGGTCCCCGGGCCGGACGTCGGCGGGCAGCGGCACCGCGGAGGCGAGCACGTCACCGGCCTCGCAGTGCCGGCCGACCACGGTCACCAGGACCGGGTCCTCGTCGGAGTGACGGCCGATCAGCCGCGGGGTGTAGCGCACCCCGTACAAGGCGGGCCGGGGGTTGTCGCTCATGCCGCCGTCGACCGCGACGAAGGTCTGGCCGCCGGTGCGCTTGACCGACAGCACGTGGTAGAGCGCGACACCGGCGGGACCCACGATCGCGCGGCCCGGCTCCACCGCCAGGCGCGGCACCGGCAGGCCGGCGGCCGCGCAGCCCTCGGCGAGTTCGGATCGTATACGCGCGGCCAGCGTCGTCAGGTCCATCGCCGCCTCGCCCGGACGGTAGGCGACCGCGTGTCCGCCACCCAGGTCCAGCTCCGGCAGCGTGACGCCGTGCTGCCTGCGCACGGCGGCCAGCAGGCCGACCAGCCGGCGCACGGCCGCCAGATACGGCTTGATGCTGCTGATCTGCGAGCCCAGGTGGCAGTGCAGTCCGACCAGTTCCAGCCGCGGCTGGTCCAGCACGCGCGCGATGGCGTGCTGCGCCGATCCGTCGGCCAGGGACAGCCCGAACTTCTGGTCGTCGGTGCCGGTACGCACCGCGTGGTGGTGACCTGCGGCGATGCCCGGCACGATGCGCAGCAGCACCTTCTGCCGCTCCCCCGGCGGGACGTGGGCGGCCAGCCGGGGGATCTCTCCCGTGCTGTCGATCACGATCCTGCCCACTCCCAGGCGCAGCGCGGTGGTCAGGTCCTGCGGGCTCTTGGCGTTGCCGTGGAGCAGGATGCGCTCCGGCGGGAAGCCGGCGACGACCGCCAGCTCGAGCTCCCCGGCCGAGCAGACGTCAAGGCCGAGGCCCTCCTCGTCCACCCAGTGGGCCATGGCGCGGCACAGGAAGGCCTTGGCGGCGTAAAGGACGTCGCCGTCGGGGAAGGCCGCACGGTAGGCGCGGCAGCGGTCGCGTACCTCTCCCTCGTCCAGGACGTAGGCCGGGGTGCCGAAGCGTTCTGCGATCTCGGTCAGCGCGACCCCGGCCACGGTGACGTCACCATGGGGGGCGCCGACGGCGGAGGCGGGCCACACCGACAGGTCGGCGTCGGGGTACGCGGTCTCCACGTGCTCGGTGGCGAGAGTCATGACGGCGTTCCTTTCAGCCGATCCACAGGGCCAGAGCGTCGACCAGCGCGAACGCGCCGGTGACCCTGAGGACCCCGAGAGTCTGGGGGTCGAGCCGGCGACCGGTCTCCGCCGGTGCGTCCGACACGGCTGGTGCGTCCGACACCGCGGGTGCGGCGAGCTGCGGGTCCACGGTCAGCGCCGTGACACCGAGCGGGCGGGCCAGCGACCGCAACGCGGATTCCGACAGGGTGATCCACTGCTGGTCGTCGCCGAGCGTCCGTGTGAGACGTTCGGGGGTGGTGAAGCCGACGGCCGTACGGCCGCCCAGGGGCGTGCGGAACATGCGCGCGACGCATCCCACGGTTCCCGGCCGGACGGGGACGTACAACGTCTCCCGGTGTCGTCCGACCGGGAACGGATCCGAAGGCTCGGGGTCGTCCCCGTGCGTGAGCTCGGTCATGGCTTCCTCCTGGTGCGGCGCCCTGTTGGTTCCTGAGGCGCCCCGGCCGGGGCCGGCGGTCCGGGACGCACCAGGGACGTTATGCCCGGGACGAGGGGCCGGGCGCGGTCCCTGACGCGACGTTGACGGCGGGCACGGAAACGTTGACGGCGCGGGTCGCCAGGGAGGTTCCGGCGGCGTCAGCGGGGCTACGCCGGGACCGCGTGCGCCGCCCGTTCCGGGCGTGTGACGCAAGGGCGCGAGGCTCCCGGGCCGTGCGTGTGACGGGGGCACCGGGGCGCCCGGGGAGACGTTCGCCCGCGGAGCGGCACCGCATAGGTGAACGCATGAGGCTCCGGGCGGCAAGGGAGCCGAGTGGGGGCTCGCAACTGCGGTCGGCGGTCGTGGCGGTGGGCACCCTGAGCGACCCGCATGCGGGCCCGGAGACACGGGGACGCCCGTTTCCGCCGGGGGCGCACCCGGCGCGGGTACGGCGCGCACCGGCGGGTACGATCTGCCGCGATGCGCAGTGACGGAGAAGCCGGCCGAGGCGGTGCGATACCCGCCCGCCTATCCGCGCGGCCTCTGAGTTGCGTTGTCCTGATCCTGTGCGGGCTGTTCGCCGCGCTCGGGGTGTGCGGTCACAACGAGGCGCCGGGCGGCGCATACGACTCGGTGCGGACCCTCGTCTCCTCGCACCACGCGTACGCCACCGACGCGGTGTGCACGGACGCCCACGACCCCGGCAGGCGCGGCAACGGCTGCTCCCCCGCCGAACACACGCCTGTGACCCTGGGCTCGGCGCCACTGCCGCACCTCGCCGGCGCGGAACTGCCGTCGGTGTGGCCCTCCGCGGTCGCCGCCGCGGGGCTGACCGCGCCGTCCCCCGACACCGTGCGCTCCCTTGATTTGCACGTGCTCCAGATCCAACGGACGTAGAGGGGCCCGAGCGCATCGGCGGAACCGCCGGAGCGCGCCGTACGTCATCCGACCCCTCCATCACCGACCGCCGTGTCGCCGACGCGGCGGGGAATCAGGACACACCATGGGTTCCGTCAAGGCCAAGGCCGCCGACCGCCGCGCACGCGTCGAGGAGATACGCCGCAAGGAGCAGGCTCGTGAACGCCGCAACCGGATCATCACCATCACCGCCTGCACCGTGATCCTCGCCGGGCTGGTCGGCGGCGGCGTCTGGCTCGTCAACTCCGCCGACGACGGCGACGGCAGCTCCAAGGCCGCGGCCGGCTCCGTCAGCGGGGAGAAGTCGTGGTCCGGTCTCACGCAGAACCACGTCGACAAGACCGTCGACTACCCCATGAGCCCGCCTGCCGGAGGCGACCACAACCCGGTCTGGCAGAACTGCAACGGCGACGTCTACGACAAGCCCGTCACCAATGAGAACGCCGTTCACTCCCTGGAGCACGGCGCGGTGTGGGTCACCTACACCGACAAGGCGACGGACGCCGACGTCAAGACGCTCAGCGCCCGCGTCTCGAAGACGCCGTACTCCCTGATGAGCCCCTACACGGACCAGGCCTCGCCGATCACCCTCACCGCGTGGGGCCACCAACTAAACGTCACCAAGGCGGACGACCCGCGTGTGGCGACGTTCTTCGACACCTATGTGCAGGGCAAGCAGACCCCCGAGCCCGGCGCGCCCTGCACCGGGGGCAAGGCCTCGTGACGGCCGCCCGCGGCGCGGGCAGGCCGCTGCTCGCGCTCGCCGGCGCCATGGTGCTGGTCGTGCTCGCGGCCCTGGCCTTCACCCTGCTGACGGCACGGCCCAGCAGCGGGGGCACCCCCGGCACGGAGTCGCCGGACGCGGGTTTCGCACGCGACATGGCGATCCACCACCAGCAGGCGGTGGAGATGTCCTTGATCGTCCGCGACCGCACCGAGGACGAGGATGTCCGTAGGCTCGCCTACGACGTCATCAACACCCAGGCCAATCAGCGGGGCATGCTGCTGGGCTGGCTGGACGTCTGGGGCGTGCCGAAGTCGTCGTCGAAGCCCCCCATGGCCTGGATGGGCCACGAGATGTCCTACCAGCCGCACGACGGGGCGCTGATGCCCGGCATGGCCACCAACGCCGACCTGCGCCGGCTGGAAGGGGCCCACGGCAAGGCCGCGGCGGTTCTCTACCTGCACCTGCTCACGGTCCATCACCGGGGCGGTGTGGAGATGGCGGCTGCGGCGGCCGACCTCGCGCGGACCGACCAGGTGCGACGCCTGGCGGCGGGCATGGTCCAGGGCCAGGAGGCGGAGATCCGCCTCATGGCGGACATGCTCGCCGCCCGCGGCGCGAGCCCGCCCCGCTGACCCGCCTGGGAGGCGCCCGGGAGGCCGCGCGCCTCCCAGGCGCCTTCGGCACGTGCCACCGTCTTCCTGGGTCGTGCGAACGGACGCGATGCGCCCGGTCAACCGAGGCCCGGCACGAACTGCACCACGGCCACGTCGATGAGCTTGATGCCGAGGAACGGCACGACCAGACCGCCGACCCCGTACACCAGCAGGTTGCGCCGCAGCAGGTCGCCCGCCGAGGAGGGGGTGTAACGCACGCCGCGCAGAGCGAGCGGTATCAGCGCCACGATGACGAGAGCGTTGAAGATGATCGCCGAGGTGATCGCGGACGTCGGGCTGTGCAGGCGCATGATGTTGAGCCTGTCCAGGCCCGGGTACGATGCCGCGAACATCGCGGGGATGATCGCGAAGTACTTGGCCACGTCGTTGACGATGGAGAAGGTCGTCAGGGCGCCCCGAGTGATGAGCAGTTGCTTGCCGACCTCGACGATCTCGATCAGCTTGGTGGGATCGGAGTCCAGGTCCACCATGTTCCCGGCCTCCTTGGCGGCCGAGGTGCCGGTGTTCATGGCCACCCCCACGTCGGCCTGGGCCAGCGCCGGGGCGTCGTTGGTGCCGTCTCCCGTCATGGCGACCAGGTTGCCACCCGCCTGCTCCCGCTTGATCAGGGCGAGTTTGTCCTCTGGGGTCGCCTCGGCGAGGACGTCGTCGACGCCTGCCTCATCGGCGATGGCGCGAGCGGTGAGCGGGTTGTCCCCGGTGACCATCACCGTGCGGATGCCCATGCGCCGCAGCTCCGTGAAACGTTCGCGGATGCCCTCCTTCACGACGTCCTTGAGGTGGACGACGCCGAGCACACGCGCGCCGTTCCAGTCGTCGAGGGCGACCAGCAGAGGGGTGCCGCCCGAGGCGCCGATGGCGTTGACGAGGCGGTCGACCTCTTCGGGGACGTGGCCGCCGCGTCCGGTGACCCAGCCGGCCACCGCGCCGGACGCGCCCTTGCGCACGGAGGCGCCGGCGCCGTCCTCCCAGCGCAGGTCGACTCCGCTCATACGGGTGCGCGCGGTGAAGGGCACGAAGCGGCTCTGGCCGAGCTCTCCCTTCGACGGGGCGCGGAGCCCGTACCGTTCCTTGGCCAGGACCACGATGGAACGGCCCTCGGGGGTTTCGTCGGTGAGGCTGGAGACCTGCGCGGCCTGCGCGAGCTGCAGCTCGTCCACGCCCGTGAGCGGGATGAACGCGGCGGCACGCCGGTTGCCGAAGGTGATGGTGCCGGTCTTGTCGAGCAGCAGCGTGGAGACGTCTCCCGCCGCTTCGACGGCGCGCCCCGACATCGCCAGGACGTTGCGCTGCACGAGCCGGTCCATGCCCGCGATGCCGATCGCCGAGAGCAGCGCCCCGATCGTCGTCGGGATCAAGGTGACCAGCAGGGCCACGAGGACGACCGTGCTCTGCGCGGCGTCGGCATAGACGGCCATCGGCTGCAGGGTGACGACGACGAGGATGAAGACGATCGTGAGCGACGACAGCAGGATGGTGAGCGCGATCTCGTTGGGCGTCTTCTGCCGGGCGGCGCCCTCGACGAGGGCGATCATGCGGTCGAGGAACGTCCGTCCTGGGCGGGAGGTGACGCGCACGACGATGCGGTCGGACAGAACCTTCGTGCCACCGGTCACCCCCGAGCGATCGCCGCCGGCCTCTCGGATCACCGGGGCGGACTCGCCGGTGATGGCGGACTCGTCGACTGCGGCGATCCCGTCCACGACCTCGCCGTCGCCCGGCACGATCTCCCCCGCCTCGACCACGACGACGTCGAAAGGCTTCAGCTCGGCGGCGGGGATCGTCGCCTCGGTGTGGTCGCGGCCGTAGGGGCGCCAGCCGGTGAGGCGGCGGGCCACGGTGTCGCTCCTGGTGCGGCGCAGCGAATCGGCCTGGGCCCTACCGCGGCTCTCGGCCACGGCCTCGGCCAGATTGGCGAAGACGACGGTCAGCCAGAGCCAGACACTGATCACCCAGGCGAAGACGCTCGGGTGCACGACGGCCGAGGCGGTGGTCAGGGCGGCGCCGGCCTCGACGACGAACAGGACCGGTTTGCGCACCATGCGGCGGGGGTCGAGCTTGCGCAGCGCCTCGGGCAACGACTTCACGAGGAGTCGGGGCTGGAGCAGCCCGGCCGGCACCTTGCGCCTGCCGCCGCGGTGCAGAGGCGGCCGTGCGTAGGTGCGCGGGTTCGGGGAGCGGTCGGTCGCGGAAGCCGGGGGCTGCATGCTGGGGGTGCCTTCTGAAGTGCTGTTCGCCGGTGGACGACCACCAGCACACCGGCGCCGCGAGGCCGAGCACACCGCCCTGACAGGTCCTTGGCGGTGCAGGAGACGGATCCTGACGCGGTGTTGACGGGAACGCCTGCGCGGCAGCCCGGACGCGGCCTCGCAGACGTCGCTTCGGGCGCGCGGTGAGGCGGAGAGCGCGCCGCGCCGGGCGGCGTCACCGGGCAGGCGCGGGCGCGCTCAGGGCTCGAAGCGGTAGCCCATGCCCGTAACGGTGATCAGGTGGCGCGGGTGGGCGGGATCGGGTTCCAGCTTGTGCCGTAGCGTGGCGAGGTAGACGCGCAGGTAGTTGGTGCGCTTCTCGTTGCCCGGGCCCCACACCTCCCGCAGCAACTCACGCCCGGTGATCAAGCGGCCGGGGTTGCGCAGCAGCGGGGCGAGGAGCCGCCATTCGGTGGGAGTGAGCCGTGGGGCCTCGCCCGTGCCGGAACGGTGCCGGACCGTGAACGCGCCCAGGTCGACCCGCCAGTCCGCGATGGCGATCGCCTGCCGCGCCTCCGGGACGGTGGGTGGGCGGCGCAGCACGGCGCGCAGCCGGGCGGCCAGTTCGTCCATGGAGAACGGCTTCGTGACGAAGTCGTCCGCCCCCGCGTCCAACGCCTCGACCTTGTCGGCGGGAGCGGTCCGCCCGGACAGCACGATGATGGGCAGAGGGCTCCATGCCCGTACGCCGTGGATGATGTCGGTGCCCTGCACATCGGGCAGGCCGAGGTCGAGGATGAGGGCGTCGGGCGGCTGCCGGGACACCAGGAGCAGCGCGGTGGTCCCGTCGGGGGCGGTGGAGACGGCGTAGTGGCGTGCCGTCAGGTCGATCTCCAGCGCCCTCAGGAGCCGCCGCTCGTCGTCGACGACCAGGACGCGCCTCATGTCAGCGCCTCCTCCCCGCCGGCAGGGGCGGTGGCCCCCTCGACGGGGGCGTCGGCCGCGGGCAGGGACAGGACCATGGTGAGACCTCCGCCGGGGGTGTCCTCCGGGGTGAGGGTGCCGCCCATCGCCTCGGTCAGGCCGCGGGAGAGGGCGAGGCCGAGGCCCAGGCCGGTGGTGTTGTCGGTGTCACCGAGCCGCTGGAAGGGTTCGAAGACCCGCTCACGGTCGGGGGGCCGCAGTCCTGGGCCGCGGTCGACGACGCGCAGCTCGATGCGCCCGCCAAGGGCGCTGGCGCTGAGCAGGACCGCGGTTCCCTCGGGTGCGTACCGCCGGGCGTTGGTCACCAGGTTGGCGATGACGCGTTCCAGGAGCGGCGGGTCGGCCAGCGCGAAGGGTACGTCCTCCAGGCCCCCGGTGGTGACGGGGATGGTGCTCTCGGCGAGGCCGTCGAGGGCGAGCGAGGCCACCTCCGCCACGGAGGTCGGCTCCAGAGCGAGGCTCAGCGCCCCGGCCTGCAGCCTGCTCATGTCGAGGAGGTTGTCCACCAGCCGGTTGAGTCGGTCGAGGGACACCTCCGCGGTGGCCAGAAGCTCCTCCTGGTCCTCGGCCGAGAACTCCACCTCGCGGCTGCGCAGCGAGCTGACGGCCGCCCAGGCGCCGGCGAGCGGCGTGCGCAGGTCGTGGCTGACCGCCGCGAGAAGCGCCGTCCGCATCCGGTCGGCGGCCTTCACCGGCTCCACCTCGGCGGCGGCCTCGGCCAGCCGGGCGCGTTCCAGTGCGGAGGCCACGTGGCCGGCGAAGGCGATGAGAACACGCCGCTCCGAGGCCGCGAGGCGCCGCCCGCGCAGGACGAGGGCGTCGTCCGGTCCGACGGGCACGGCGACCACGCCCTCCGCGAGGTCGTCCACCCCGGCGCCGTCGCCGCGGCTTCCGTGGACGAGCTCCGCGGACTCCATGCCGAAGGCTTCCCTGGTGCGGTGCAGCAGCGCCTCGACGGCCTCGTCGCCGCGGAGGATGCTACCGGCGAGGGAGGACAGCGTCTCGGCCTCGGCGGTGGCGCTGGCCGCGCGTCTGGACAGCCGCAGCGAGCGGTCCACGACCGTCGCCACCGTCACGGCGACGAGCGCGAAGACGGCCAGCGCGAGGATGTTGTTGGTCTCGCCGATGGTGAACCGGCCGATGGGCGGTATGAAGTAGTAGTTGAGCAGCAACGAGGCCGTCACGGACGCGAGCAGCGCGGAGGCGACGCCGCCGATGCAGGCGACGCCCACGACCGCCAGCAGGAAGAGGAGCGCCTCGCTGGTCAGGTTCAGGTGCCCGCGGGAGTTCGCCAGCACCGTGGTGAGCAGTGCCGGCAGGAGGAGTCCCGCGAGGGGGCCGGCCACCTTGCGGGCCCGGGGCAGACTGCTGGAGGGGACGGGCAGGAGGCGTCCGCGCCCGGCGCGTTCGTGGGTGACCATGTGGACGTCGATGTCGCCGGAGCGTTCGACGATGGTCTCGCCGACGCCTCGTCCGGTGAGGAACCGCGCGAGCCGGCCGCGTCGGCTGATGCCCAACACCAGTTGGGTGGCGCTCTCGGCCCGCGCGAAGTCCAGCAGGGCGTCGGGGACGTGGTCGCCGACGACCGAGTGGAAGGTGCCGCCGAGGCTCTCGGCAAGGGTCCGCTGCCGGGCCAGGGCGGCCGGTGAGGCGTCGGCAAGGCCGTCGCTGCGGACGATGTGCACGACGAGCAGGTCCCCGCCCGCCGCGCGGGCGGCGATGCGGGCGGCACGGCGGATGAGGGTCTCCCCCTCCGGGCCGCCGGTCACGGCGACGACCACGCGTTCCCGGATCTCCCATACGCGTGCGATGCCGTGCTCGGAGCGGTACTTCTGCAGCGCCTCGTCCACGCGTCCGGCCACCCAGAGCAGGGCGAGCTCGCGCAGCGCGGTGAGGTTGCCGACCCGGAAGTAGTTCGACAGGGCGGCGTCGACCTTCTCCGGGGCGTAGACGTTGCCGTGCGCCATGCGGCGGCGCAGTGCCTCGGCCGGCAGGTCGACGAGCTCGATCTGGTCGGCGCGGCGCACGACCTCGTCGGGGACGGTCTCCCGCTGCGGGACGCCGGTGATCTTCTCGACGACGTCGTTGAGCGACTCCAGGTGCTGGATGTTCACGGCGGTGACCACGTCGATCCCCGCCTTGAGGAGCACATCGATGTCCTGCCAGCGCTTGGCGTGGCGGCCGCCGGGGACGTTGGTGTGCGCCATCTCGTCGACGAGCGCCACCTCGGGTGCGCGGGCGAGGACGGCGTCGAGGTCCATCTCGGTGAAGACGCCGCCGCGGTAGTCGCGTTCGGCGCGGGGCACCATCTCCAGGCCCTCGAGCTTCTCCTCGGTGTGCGGGCGCCTGTGGCACTCGACGTAGCCCACGACGACGTCGGTTCCGCGGGCGGCCCTGCGGCGGGCCTCGTCGAGCATGCGGTACGTCTTGCCGACTCCCGGGGCCGCTCCGAGGAAGACCTTGAGTCTGCCGCGCCGCCCTCGGGGGTGGGCGGCCGGGGCTGGGACGGCTGGCTCAGTCACCGGATGTCCTCCTTGTGCGGTGTCACGCCGTCCGGCGGCGCAGGTGGTCCCTGCGCCGCCGGACGGCGTGGTGCGGATGGTTCGCCGGCCGTGGCCGGAGGTGTCACTTCAGTGCGGTGAGCGCCTCGTTGAGTTCCACGACGTTGACGCGCTCCTCGCCGAGGAAGCCGAGGATCCGGCCCTGGACGTGGTCGTCCACCAGCTTGCGCACGGCGGCGACGTCCAGGCCCCGCTCGCGGGCGACCCGCGCGACCTGCTCACGGGCGTACGCGGGCGAGATGTGGGGGTCGAGGCCGGAGCCGGAGGCCGTGACCGCGTCGACCGGCACGTCCTCGGGGGCGACGCCGTCGAACTCGGCGACCGCGGCCCGGCGCTCCTTGATCGTCTTCACCAGGCCCTCGTCGTTGGGACCGAGGTTGGAGGCGCCGGTGACGAGCGGGTCGTAGCCGCCAGGGCGCGGCTGGAACCACTTGGGGTCCGGCTGGGCGACCTCCTCGGGGTCGTCCGGGTTCTTCTTGGGGAGGGTGAAGTTCTGGCCGATGAGGCTGGAACCGACGGTCTTGCCGTCCTGGGTGATCCTGGAGCCGTTGGCCTGGCCGGGGAACGCCGCTTGGGCGACACCGGTGACGGCCAGCGGATAGGCGATGCCCAGGAGCACCGTGAACACGAGCAGCATCCGCAGGGCGGCCGCGTGGTTGCGGACCACGGCGGGCAGGGAGCCGGACATGATGGATCGCCTTCTTCTGTCAGCTGAGGCCGGGGATGAACTGGATGATCAGGTCGATCACCTTGATGCCGACGAACGGCAGCACGAGACCGCCCAGGCCGTAGACCCAGATGTTGCGGTTCAGCAGCGCCGCGGCCGACAGCGGCCGGTAGCGCACGCCGCGCAGGGCGAGCGGGATCAGCACCACGATGATCAGGGCGTTGAAGACGATCGCCGAGGCGATGGCCGACTGCGGGCTGTG
>NZ_JBYIQP010000122.1:0-13403 GCF_057707665.1 Actinacidiphila sp. bgisy167
GTAGGTGAAGGTGATGCCGTTGCTGGTGCCGCCGGGTGTGGTGACGGTGACCGGGACGGTGCCCGCGCCGGCGGGGGCGACCGCGGTGATCTGGTTCGGTGAGACCACGGTGAACGAGGTCGCCGGTGTGGCACCGAACCTGACCGCTGTGGCGCCGCCGAGGCCCGTGCCGGTGAGGGTGACGGTGGTGCCGCCGGTGCTCGGGCCCTGGCTCGGCGAGAGGGCGAAAAGCGACGGCTGCGTCGTGTAGGTGTAGGTGACGGCGTTGCTGGTGCCGCTGGGCGTGAGGACGGTGACGCCGACGGTGCCTGTGCCGGCGGGGGCGAACGCGGTGATCTGGGTCGCCGAGTTGACGGTGTACCCCAGAGCGTTGGTGGCGCCGAACCTGACCGCGGTGGCTCCGGTGAGGTTGCTGCCGGTCAGAACGACGGTGTTGCTGCCCGCCTGAGGCCCGGCGCTGGGGACGGCCGAGGTGAGGACGGGTGTGGCGGCCACGGCGGTCGGCTGTGCCGCTACCGCCGGGGGTGCTGTGTCTTTCACGGGATCTCCGTACGTGTCGGACCGGCCCGAAGGCCGGTCGTTGTCCTTGCGCGGGGCCCGCACGAGCCGGCGTGTCCCGTCCCGTCCGGTCGACGTCCGGTCGACGCGGCGGTCCGGGCCGGCTCGTGGGGCGTCCGGGCGCTAACCCGGGGATGCTGAGACGGGATCAGATGCCAGGACCGGCGACGTAGGTGAACCCGCCCACCGCGGTGGCGCTTCCTCCGTCGGTGGTCACGATGACGTCGACGGCGCCGACGGCGCCGGGAGGAGTGACCGCCGAGACCGTGCTGCTGTTGATCACCGTGAAGGGCGCCGGATTGCCGTCGAAGGTGACCGAGGAGGTGCTGGTGAGCTCGGTGCCGGTGAGGGTGACCACGGTGCCGCCGGTGGTCGGGCCCTGGTTGGGCACGACGGTCAGCAGCGTGGGGGTGTCGAAGTAGGTGTACGAGAGCCCGTTGTTGGTGCCGCCGGCGGTGGTGACGCTGACGCTGACCGAGCCGGGCGCAACGCCTGCCGGCACGACGACCGTGATCTGCCCGTCGGACACGATGGTCGGCACGGCGGCGTTGCCGCCGAACGAGACGCTGCTCGCGGTGGACAGGCCGATGCCGTTGATGGTGACGACGTCTCCGCCCGCGAGCGGCCCACTGGTCGGACTGAGAGTCTGCTTGAACGGCGCCCCGACGTAGAAGAAGGAGAGCGGATTGCTCGTTCCGCCCGGCGTGGTGACGGTGACATCGACCACCCCGTTCCCGGCGGGGGAGATGACGGTGACACTCGTGGGCGTGTTGCCGGTGATGGTCGCGTTGCGCGTGCCGAAGCGTACGGCGGAGGCGTTCGAGAGGTTGACGCCGGTGATGGTGACCACGGTGCCGCCGCCACTGGACCCCTGATTCGGGCTGATGGGCATGTCGGATTCCTTTCGCTCGGAATGCGTTGCATCGCCGAGCAGTGCTGTGGGCTTTCGGTTCGCACACGAACCTGGTGGTGCGAGTCAGCTCTCGTGTCCACTGGCCGGGTGGTGAGCCGACGGCCCTCGCATGCGCGATCGCTCGAGCGCTGGGGCCTGTCGGGGAGAACGGCCTGTCCGGTGTCGTACGCCTGAGACAGGGACTCGCCCACGTCCGTCTGCACAATCGAATGCCGCTGGTACGGACACTCGAAGTAATCCAGAAGGGTGATTGAACGACAAGGATTCCGTCTGGAAATCGTCCGTTCAGGTGAGCGCCAGGGCGTGAAAGGCGGCGCGAGATCGGCGTATTTACGATTTACGATGGGATTCTTATATGCCGATCGATCGAAGAGGCCGTCAGCGAGCGCTGTGAGCCGGTGCGTCGGGCTCCGGCCGCCCCTCGCGGAGGTCGCCCAGGAGTCCGGCCGCCCGCGGTGTCGAGGTCAGACCGCGACCCGATCCGGCGAGCACGCCTCCATCAGATGCGCCGCGGTGTCCGGGGCGAAGAGCGCGGCCGCGGCGGGGGAGGGGGCACGGCGGGAGCGGCGGGGCCGGGTGAGGCCGTCCAGGACGTCGATCAGCGTCCACGGGTCGGGGGCGAAGCGGGTCAGCCCGAGCGCGGCCATCTGGTGCGCTCCTGCCTTTCCGTGGCCCGGGATGGGGCGGTAGCCGACGACGGGCAGTCCCATGGCCAGCGCCTCGAGAGCGGTCTGCCCGGCGGCGTTGTCCACCAGGGCGTCCGCCGCGCTCATCAGTCCGGGCATGTCCCGTTCCCAGCCCAGCGCGAGCGTCCCGGGGACCCGGGAGAGCCGGGCGCGCAACCGCTGGTTCCGACCGCACAGCGCCACGGGCAGGAAACCGGCCCGTGCCAGCAGGAACGCCGTGTCCGCCAGGTGCGAGCCGGCTCCCCAGGCGCCCGCGGAGAGCAGCACGGCCGGCCGGTCCGGCGCCCGGGTTCGGAACACCCGGTGCCAGCGCCCGTCGTCCGGGGCCGGCGCCAGGAAGCGGGACGCCACCAGGGGGCCGGTCGCCTCGGCCGGGCGTCCGGTGGCCTCGCGCACCCGTCGGGCGGCGTCCTGCGTGAGGCAGCAGTACAGGTCGTTGCCGGGGTGCAGCCACTGGCTGTGCACGTCGAAGTCCGTGACCACGACAGCGCTGCGCACCGGCAGTGTTCCACGCGCCCGCATCCCGCCGGTGAGCTGCGCCGCCAGATGGAACACCGGGACGACCAGCCCCGGCCGCTCGCGCCGGACGAGTTCCGCCAGCCCGCGCTCGGCGAGCGCGGCGAGTCCGCCGGGGCCGGGCGTGCGGCGCGCGCCGCCCGGGCGCAGGAACGCCGCGTAGATGCCCGCGTAGAGCAGCGGGGCGTGCAGGACGGTCGTGCGGTAGAAACCGCGCAGCGCCGAGCCGACGTGGGCCGGAAGGAGATCGAGGACGTCGGCCCGGTGGGTCTGCCCGCCGAGGGCGGTGAGCCGTGCGACGAGTTCGCCGGCGACCGCGTCATGGCCGGCGCCCATGGCGGCGCTGAGCACGAGGAAACGCCGGGGCGCGCGGGCCGTTCGGCCGGTGTCCGTCACCGCCGCACCCCGTTCCGCCGCGGCGGGACGGGCAGGGCTGCTGCGAGCACATCCGGCACGTGATCACCTCGTACACCAGGGGCGGACTACTCGGGTCTAACCGATTTGGCCCGCCTTGAAACGAACCGTCCGCATGCTGTCCCCACGCGTCCGCACCCCGTTCGGGCCGCTTCCGGGCGTCCCGCGCCGCCCTCGGGGGCGGGTCGCCCGCAGAGCCGGTCCGGCGATCGGGCGGTTTACTGAGACCGGAGGGGGACGAGCCCCGGGAGCCGCACCGGCCATCCCGGGCGGCAGCTGCGGCGGCAGGGACAGAAAGCGATGCCATGACCTCTCACCCTCCCCAAGCGGTCTCCGGCGGCAAGGCGGTACACGGCGAGCCCGTGCGCGGCCCCGCGGACCCGGCCGGCGGACCGGCACCGGTCGCGCTGGTCACCGGCGCGTCCTCGGGCATCGGCGCCGCGATCGCCGACCGGCTCGCCGCCGACGGATGGCGGTTGCTGGTCAGCGGACGCGACCCGGAACGCCTGCGGGCCGTCGCGGAGCGCACCTCCGGGACCGCGCTCCCGGCCGACCTGGGGGACCTCGAGGGCGCCGGCGGCCTGATGCGCGACGCCGCGCTCGTGACGGGCGGCCGGGTCGACCTGCTGGTCGCCGGGGCGGGCGTCGGCTGGGCGGGCCCCTTCGCCTCGACACCGCACGGCGTCATCGAACGGATCTTCATGGTGGACGTCGTCTCGGCGATGGAACTGGTGCGCCGGGTGCTGCCGGACATGCTGGCCCGGCGCAGCGGCCACATCGTGCTGATCGGCTCCTTCGCGGGCAGTGTCGGCGTCCGTGAGGAGGCCGTCTACTCCGCGGCCAAGGCGGCGCTGGGAACCTTCGCCGACTCGCTCCGCTACGAGCTGGCGGGCAGCGGGGTGCGGCTCACCCACGTGGTCCCCGGCGTCGTCGACACGCCGTTCTTCGCGACGCGCGGCGTGGCCTACACCCGCTCCCGGCCCCGCCCGCTGCCGGTCGAGCGGGTCGCCAAGGTCGTGACGGACGCGATCCGCCGCGGACGGGACGAGGTGTACGTGCCCCGCTGGCTGCGCATCCCGGTCGCCGTGCGCGGCGTCATGCCGTGGGTCTACCGGCGCCTCGCGGGCAAGTACGGATGACGCGGTGGCCGTACTGACCGTCGTCCTGGCGCTGCTGGCGGCCCTCGCCAACGGCGCGGCCTCGGCGCTGCAGCGGCGCGCGGCCCTGCAGCAGGAGGAGCAGGAGGGGGACGTCCACGGTGTACGCGGGCGGCTGCTGCGCCTGCTGACGCTCGTCCGGCGCCCGTTCTGGGTGGCCGGGATGTCGGCGCTCGCCGTCTCCGGGATCCTGCAGGCCAGTGCCCTGGCGGTGGGGCAACTGTCCGTGGTGCAGCCGCTGATGGCCACCGAGCTGCTGTTCACCCTGATGGCCGGAAGCCTCGCGTTCTCCCGGCGGCCCGACGCCGGCACCTGGGTGTGGTTCCTCGCGCTGGCCGGCGGACTGGCCCTGTTCCTCGGCGCGGCGACCCCGTCCGGCGGCCTGGCGGAGGCTGTTCCGGGAGGCTGGCTGCGGGCCGGTGTGCCGCTCGCGCTGCTGGTGCTCGTGCTGTGGCTGGT
The DNA here is from genome assembly GCF_057707665.1 of Actinacidiphila sp. bgisy167. Taxonomy (NCBI): domain Bacteria; kingdom Bacillati; phylum Actinomycetota; class Actinomycetes; order Kitasatosporales; family Streptomycetaceae; genus Actinacidiphila; species Actinacidiphila sp. bgisy167. The sequence continues at coordinate 4,704 of NZ_JBYIQP010000122.1, forward strand.
CGGACGGGCGCTGAAGGACGGCGCGCGGGCCTGCGTCCTGGGCTGCGCCACGGCCGCCTGCTTCGCCTGCACCGCGGCCCTGATCAAGGACGTCACGGGGCGTTTCCCGGACGGCCTGTCCCGGGTGTTCGCCTCCTGGCAGCTGTACGCGCTGGGCGCCGTCGGGCTGCTCAGCGTACTGGTGCTCCAGGTCACCCTGCGGGCCGGCAGCCTCGCGGCGTCGCAGCCGGCGATGACCATCGGCGACGCGGTGGTCAGCGTGGCGCTGGGCTGGGTGCTCTTCGAGGAGCGGATCGAGCTCGGGGCGCACATCGTGCCCGAGGCGGCCGGCGTCGCCCTGATGGCCGTCGGCGCCGTCGGGCTGTCGCGCTCTCCCGCCGTGGCCGGCGGCTGGGACGTGCCGCGGGGGCACCGCCGCGGCACGTCCGACGACCGGCCCCGAACCGTCCGCGGGGGGCCGGGATGAGGGGCGGCCGCGAGCTCCGGCGGGCCGCGCTCGCGGGCGGCGTCCTGGCGGCCGGCCACGTCGTCCCGGCCGCGACCTGGCTCCCGGGCCTGCGCCGCCGGGCCTTCCCCGCCCTGGCCGGCCTCGGGCGGCCCGACCATGTGGCCCTCACCTTCGACGACGGGCCCGACCCGGTCTCCACCCCGCGCTTCCTGGACGCCCTGGACGAACTCGGCGTCCGGGCCACCTTCTTCGTCCTGGGCGCACAAGTGGAGGCGCACCCCCGGATCGTGCGCGATGCCGTCCGGCGCGGCCACGAGATCGCCGTCCACGGTTGGACGCATGACCGCCCCTGGCTGCCCGAGCCCGCGCGCGAGCGGGCCGGCCTGGCCCGTGCCGTACGGGTGGTCCGCGACACCTGCGGCGTCGCGCCGCTCTGGTACCGCCCCCCGTACGGCATCCTCACCGGCGGCCGCTGGGCGGCGGCGGGCTACGCCGGCCTCACGCCGGTGCTGTGGAGCGCCTGGGGCCGCGACTGGACCTCCCGCGCCACCGCGGAGTCGGTGCTGGAGACGCTGCGGCCCGATCTGCGCGCGGGCGCCACCGTCCTGCTCCACGACAGCGACCACGCCGGCGCCGCGGGGTGCTGGCGCGCGACCCTCGCGGCGCTGCCCGCCCTCACCGCCGTGTGCCGGGACGCCGGCCTGAGGGTCGGCACCCTGGCGGAGCACGGGATCGGCCCGGGCCGATCCCGTACTCCGTCGCGGTCCGTTTGACGGTCGGACGGACCCGATGGAGACTCGAAAGATAGGTGCTCGATACATGTCACGCAGCGTGGCAATCGCGCCGCGGATCCTGCTGGAGCCGACCCGAGCCGACCCCCGAGCCGACCCGACCCGACCCGGTCCGTGACGCGGCGGAAGACGGTCGGGCACAGCCGGAACCGGAGGCATGGCATGTGCGGAATCGCCGGATGGATCTCGTTCCGCAGGGACCTGGGGAACGAGCGGGCCGCAGTCGACGCGATGACCGAGACGATGGCCTGCCGCGGGCCGGACGACCGCGGCACCTGGGTGGACGGGCCGGCGGCGCTGGGACACCGCAGGCTCGCCATCATCGACCTGGCGGGCGGCCGGCAGCCGATGAGCGCCGAGGCGCCCGAGGGCGGCACGGTCGCGATGGTGTACTCGGGCGAGGTCTACAACTTCACCGAACTGCGCGAGGAACTGACCGCGCGCGGCCACCGTTTCACCACCACCTCGGACACCGAAGTGGTGCTGCGCGGTTACCTGGAATGGGGGGAGGCCGTCGCCGAACGACTCAACGGCATGTACGCCTTCGCCCTCTGGGACAGCCGCGAGCAGAAGCTGGTGATGATCCGCGACCGGATGGGGATCAAGCCGTTCTACTACTTCCCGACCGACGACGGCGTGCTGTTCGGGTCCGAGCCCAAGGCCATCCTGGCCAATCCGCTCGTCTCCCGCCGGGTCACGCTGGACGGGCTGAGGGAGCTCTTCGCCTTCGTCAAGACACCCGGTCACGCGATCTGGGACGGCATGCGCGAGGTCGAGCCCGGCACGGTGGTCACCGTCGGGCGCGGCGGCATCCGTACCCACGTCTACTGGTCGCTGCGGACCGAGCCGCACACCGACGACAAGGAGACGACGATCGCCCGGGTACGGGAGCTGCTCGAGGACATCGTGCGCCGCCAGCTCGTCGCCGACGTGCCGCTGTGCACCCTGCTCTCCGGCGGTCTGGACTCCTCGGCGATGACGGCGCTCGCGGCGCGGCAGCTCGGTGAACAGGGCGAGAAGGTGCGCAGCTTCGCGGTCGACTTCGCCGGCCAGACCGAGCACTTCGTCCCCGACGCCGTACGCGCGACACCCGACACCCCGTTCGTGCACGACGTCGCCGAGCTCTGCGGAACCGAGCACCGGGACATCGTCCTCGACTCCCGCGAGCTCGCCGACCCCGAGGTGCGGGCCCGGGTGATCGGCGCCCGTGACATCCCGGCCGGGTTCGGCGACTTGGACTCCTCGCTCTACCTGCTGTTCAAAGCCATCCGGCAGCAATCCACCGTCGCCCTCTCGGGCGAGTCCGCGGACGAGGTCTTCGGCGGCTACCGCCAGTTCTTCGACGAGGACGCGCGCCGGGCCGACACCTTCCCCTGGCTGGTGCGGTTCACGGGCTCGTTCGGCGACGAGGGCAGTTTCCTCGCCGAGACTGTGGCCAAGGCCCTGGACCTGCCGGGCTACGTCCGCGACAGCTACCGCGACGCGGTCGCCGGCGTCGACCGCCTCGACGGCGAGAGTGACTTCGAGTACCGGATGCGGGTCATCAGCCACCTCCACCTCACCCGCTTCGTGCGCGTCCTCCTCGACCGCAAGGACAGGGCGAGCATGGCCAACGGGCTGGAGGTCAGGGTCCCGTTCTGCGACCACCGCCTGGTCCAGTACGTCTACAACGCCCCCTGGTCGCTGAAGTCCTTCGACGGCCGGGAGAAGAGCCTGCTGCGTGAGGCCACCGCCGACCTGCTGCCCCCGTCGGTCTACGACCGGGTCAAGAGCCCCTACCCCTCCACCCAGGACCCGAAGTACCTCCTCGCGCTCCAGGAGAACGCCAGGAACCTGCTGGCCAAGCCCGCACATCCGGTGTTCGACCTGGTCAGCCGGTCGTGGCTGGAGGACGCGGTCAGGCCCGGCGCATCGGACGGCGCCCGTACCGCCCGATTCGGCCTGGAACGCGTCCTCGACCTGGCGCTGTGGACGGACCTGTACGCGCCCACCCTCGAACTCGCCTGACCCGGCGCAGGGGCGCCGGAGCACGAGGGAGCGGATCCGGAGGGAGAGCGATGCCGGAGGTCGGCGAGGACGACGCCCTGGAGTTCGTGGTGGCCCTGCACCGCCTGGTCCGGCTGCTGCGCCGGGCGCGCCCCGAACCGGGCATGCGGCCGACGCAGCTCATCGTCCTCGCCGCGCTGCACCAGTACGGCCCCTCGCGCGTCGGCGCCCTCGCCGAACTGGCCGCGTGCACCCAGCCCACGGTCACCGCGGCGGTGCGGCAGCTGGAGGCGGCGCGGCTGGTCCGCCGCGAGCCCGACCCGGCCGACGGACGCGCCACCCGGGTGGCCCTGACCGCGCAGGGCAGGTCGGAACTCGTCAGGACGGCCCGCGCCGAGGCCGAAGCACTCGTCCTGCGCCTCGCCACCCTGCCTCCCGAGGACGTGCGCAGGGTCCTCGAGACGGGGCGGCTGCTGAGGCACCTCACCGACGGCGACTGACACCCCGGCACCACGGGCCGGGACACGGCCGGCCGACGACCGCAGGTGAGGGCCCGGCGACCTGGAGTACGCTCCCCGCGAACGCGCCCTCGCGGCGGGCGGGCCCCGCCGCTGCCCACGACGCGACGGGGAGGAGGCACCGTGACCGGTACGGACGCCCGCCGGCGCGCCGACGCGCTCCGCAACCGGGAGCACATCCTGCGGGTGGCCCAGGACGCCTTCGCCGAATCAGGGACGGCCTCGCTCAACACCATCGCCAAACGGGCCGGCGTGGGCGCGGGCACGCTCTACCGGCACTTCCCGACCCGCGAGGACCTCGTTCTGGCCGTCTACCGGCACGATGTCCAGCGTCTGGCCGACTCCGTGGGCGACATGCTGGCCGTGTACCCCCCGATGGAGGCGTTCCGCGCCTGGTTCGCGGCGCTCGCGGACTGCGTTCGCGGCCGGGAGGGGCTGGGTGAGGCCCTGCAGGGCGCGGCGGCCCGGGAGTCAGCCGTCCACGAGGCATGTGTCCCCGTGGTCGGCGCCGTCGGCACGCTGTTGCGTGCCTGCGAGGCGGAGGGCAGTGTCCGTGCGGGGCTGGCCCCGTTGGACGTGCTGCTGTTGATGGGTTTCCTCTGGCGTGTCGGCGGCGACGCCCCCGGCCGGGCCCGCGGCGACCGTGTCACCGACCTCGTGGTCGACGGCCTGCGTCCGGCACGGTGAGCGCGGGGCGGCCCGGAGCCGGACGGGCGGACGCGCCCGCGGTGCTCAGACCTCGTCCGGCGTGTCCTCGGGGAACCGCACCGTGCGCAACTGCCGCCGTCCGGAGATCCCGAGCTTGGCGAAGACGTTGCCGAGGTGCCACTCCACCGTGCGCGGGCTGATGAACAACTTGGCGCCGATCTCGCAGTTGGTGTGCCCCTCCCGGGCGAGGGCCGCGATCTGGGCCTCCTGGCCGGTCAGCCGGTCCGCGGTGGCGGGCGTCCTCTTGCGTACGGTCTCCCCTGTCGCCAGCAGTTCGCGCCGGGCGCGCCCGGCGAAGCCGTCCGCCCTGATCGCGTTGAACGCCTCATGGGCGGCGCGCAGTCGGGCGCGCGCCTCCTGCCGGCGGTTGCGGCGGCGCAGCCACTCGCCGTACAGCAGGCGGGCGCGGGCCAGATGGACGGCGACGCGGCAGCGGCCGAGGCGGTCGACGGCCTCCCGGTAGAGCGCGTCGGCGGCGTCGTCGCCGCTCAGCAGCGCGCGGGCACAGGCCTCTACGCCCAGCGCCCACTGGGTGCCGCACGCGCGGGTGCGTTCGGTGAGCCGTTCCAGCGCGGTGGCGGCCGCCTCCGGCCGGCCGCCGCGGGCAGCCGCCTCGACTAGCTCGAACAGCGTCCACCCCAGGAAGCCCAGGTCCTCGTACCGGCACGCGCGCGCCGCCGCCTCCAGCGCGGCGTCGTAGCGGCCGAGTCCGTTGTAGAGCACGGCGGTCGCGTACTCGGCGAGGCTGAGAGCGCGTCCTTCGCCGCGGTCGCCCACCTCCCGGATGTGGTGCTCGATCAGCTCCAGGGCCCGGGACTCCTGCCCCCGCCAGGCGGCGAGCAGCAGCGGGGTGTACATCATCGGCGCGCTGCCGGTGGCCTGCGAGATCGCGGTCGCCTCGTCGATCAGGGCCTGCGCGGTGCCGAACTCTCCGGCGTGCACGTGGAAGCAGGCCTCGTAGCTGAGCGCCATCGGGAGGGCGGCCAGCGCGCCCCCCGCCCGGGCGACGCGCACCGCGCCGGACGCCAGTTCGTGCCATGCGTCGTCGTCCCAGAGCTCCAGTGCGAGGGGCTCGGGCGTCACCGGGCAGGCCAGCCACAACCAGAGCCGGTCGTCGTCCGCGCCGGGGGCGCCGGAGCGCAGTTCCCCGCGGACGCGGCCGAGCGCGTCCCTGAGGGCGTCCACGCTCGCAGTGAAGCCGTCGAGGACCAGAGCGGCCACGCTGTCCAGGAGCACGTCGACCGTCCGCGCTACGGGGGGCGCGGGTACCGCGCGGGCCTCCTGCGCCACCTCGCGCAGCCCCGGCCCCGCGCTGAGTCCGCCGGCGAAGACCGCTGCTCCGACCGCCTCCAGGAGGGTCTCGCGGGCGAGGGCGGTGTCGAGCGGCGCCATCCGGTGCGCCGCGTCGAGCAGGAGCAGCGGCGCGACGTTGCCGCGCACCTGCGCGAATTCCAGGCGGGCCCGCAGCCGCTCCAGCCGGGCCCGCTCGAGCTCGCCGAGCGGGCCGGCCTCGGCGGTCGCCAGCAGGGCGCGGGCCCGGTCCACCCCGCCGGCGTCGATCGCGGCCTGGGCGGCAGCCACCGCGCGGCCGGCGCGCCGCGCGGGATCGGGGGTGAGCTCGGCCGCCTGGCGCAGGAACGCGGCAGCGGCGGCGGCGCCGCCCCGGCCCTGCGCCCGGCACGCCGAACGTTCCAGATCGGCGGCGACGCCCTCGTCGGGCCGCGTGGCGGCGTGGGCGCGGTGCCATGCCCGGCGGTCGGGATCCAGGCCGGGGTCGGTGGCCTCGGCCAGCGCGTGGTGCGCCGCCCGGCGCTCCGGCGCCGAGCTCCGCTGGTAGACGGCCGAGCGTGCCAGGGGATGGGGAAAGCGCACCGTTGCGCCGAACGCGACCAGGTCCGAGGCCTCCGCCGCGGCAGCGGCCTCGGCGGGTATCCCCTGTGCCGCGGCGGCCCGCCACAGCAGTTCCGCGTCGCCGGTCGGCTCGGCCGCCGCGGTCACCAGCAGCCTGCGGCTCTCCCGCGGCAGCGACAGGAACCGCTGGTGGAAGGCACTCTCCACATGGCCTGCTGCCGGACGCCGGCCGGGGAGCCAGAAGCCGCCCGCGAGCTCGGACGGGGTGAGGGTGCTCGGCAGATGCAGCAGGACCATGGGGTTGCCGTGGGCCTCGGCGACGATCCGGTCCCGCACCGGCGGGTCGAGCGGCACGCGGACCGCCGAGTCCAGCAGGGCGCGCGCGTCGGGCTCGTTGAGGCCCTCGACGGCCAGCGCGGGAAGTCCGGCCAGACCCAGGTCGCCGTCGGGCTCGCGTACGGCCAGGACCAGAGCCACCGGTTCGGCCATCAGCCGTCTGGCGACGAAAGCCAGCACCTGCCGGGATCCGGCGTCGAGCCACTGCGCGTCGTCGACGAAACAGGCCAGCGGCCGTTCCTCCGCCGCGCCCGCCAGCAGGCTCAGTGCGGCCAGAGCCACCAGGAACCGGTTGGGCGCCGCGCCCTCGCGCAGCCCGAACGCGACGGCGAGCGCGTCCCGCTGCGGTCCGGGGAGCCCGTCGAGCCGGTCCAGCAGGGGCGAGCACAGCTGGTGGAGACTGGCGAACGGCAGCTCCATCTCCGCCTCGACGCCCGCGATGGCCGCGGTGCGGAAACCGGTGGCCCGGGCCGCCGCGTGGTCGAGGAGCGCGGTCTTGCCGATCCCCGGCTCGCCGCGGACGACCAGCACCGCGCTGCTGCCGGACCGCGCCGTCGAGAGCACGCGTTCCAGCGCGGCCAGCTCCCGTTCCCGGCCTCGCAGCCCGAGCCGTGCGTCGATGGCGGGCACGCCCATGGTCGATCTTCCTGATCACCTGTGTGACGTGGCCATTTTATTCCTTTCGCGCCTTATGGGTGAGTGAGCGGTTGGGGGTGAGGCCGTCGTGCGTCGAGGGCGTCCGCCGTGTCCCGGGGTGCGGACCCGGGGTGTCCCGGGACGATCCCCGGGGTTCTCCCTGGGGCGATGCCCGCCCGCTTCGGGCGATTTTGGGGGAGCCGGCGACGCAGGGTCGCCGCACACGACGAGGAGACACAGATGTCCTTGACTCCGCAGAACACGGAGATCCGTCCGTTCACGTTCGAATTCTCCGACGCGGAACTCGCTGACCTGCGCGCACGCATCGAGGCGACGCGCTTCCCCGAGAAGGAGACCGTCGGCGACCAGTCGCAGGGCACCCAGCTCGCCACCATCAAGGAGCTCGCCCGCTACTGGGCGGAGGAGTACGACTGGTGCAAGGTCGAGGCGAGGCTCAAGGCGCTGCCGCACTACATCACCGAGATCGACGGGTTGGACATCCACTTCATCCACGTGCGGTCGAAGCACGAGGACGCGCTGCCGGTGATCGTGACGCACGGCTGGCCGGGCTCGGTCATCGAGCAGCTGAAGATCGTGGAGCCGCTCACCGACCCCACGGCCCACGGTGGTGACGCCTCCGACGCCTTCCACGTGGTGATCCCCTCGATGCCGGGCTACGGCTTCTCCGGCAAGCCCACGGCGAAGGGCTGGGGCCCGGAACGCATAGCCGCCGCCTGGGGCGAGCTGATGAAGCGCCTGGGCTACACGCGGTACGTCGCCCAGGGCGGCGACTGGGGCGCGGTCGTCACGGACCTCATGGGCGTGCAGGAGCCCGAGGGTCTGGTCGGAATCCACACCAACATGCCCAAGGTGATCCCGCCCGCCATCGAGGAGGCGATCGTGGCCGGCAACCCGCTGCCGTCCGACGTCGTCCTCGCCAACGACGAGGAGAAGGCCGCGGTCGAGCAGCTCGACTTCGTGTACCGGCACGTGTACTACGCGTACATCATGGGCTCGCGCCCGCAGTCGCTGACGGCCCTCGCGGACTCCCCGGTGGGTCTGGCGGCGTTCATGCTCGACCACGACAAGGCCAGCCTGGAGCTGATCACCCGCTCCTTCGACGGCGTGAGCGAGGGCCTGTCCCGCGACGACGTCCTGGACAACATCACCTTGTTCTGGCTGACGAACACCGCGATCTCCGCGGCGCGCCTGTACGGGGAGAACACCTCCCCGTTCTTCGGCGCCAAGGGCGTCAAGCTGCCCGTCGCGGTCAGCGTCTTCCCTGACGAGCTGTACCAGGCGCCCAGGAGCTGGGCCGAGCAGGCCTACCCGAACCTCGTCCACTACAACCGGCTTCCCAAGGGCGGGCACTTCGCCGCCTGGGAGCAGCCGGAGCTGTTCGTCGGCGAGGTGCGGGCGGGCTTCC
>NZ_JBYIQP010000123.1:0-13228 GCF_057707665.1 Actinacidiphila sp. bgisy167
GTCTTTTTACAGTCCCAACCTGTCACCCAAAGCTGCAGCAGACCCCCGCCTGCTGCGGTTGCTCTCGCTTCCCTCAAGGGGAAGCTTCATCACATTGGTGCGGGGACCGCTGCCCAGCGGGCCCCGCACCAACGCGCTTTCACTTCGATGAGGGGCGTGTGAGCGTCGCGATCGTGCGCACCAGGAGTCGTATGTGGTGGCCGGTGTGAAGGTGGTTGGCAACGAGCGCGGCGCCGGCTCCCACGGCGGCGGCTGCTGCGCACGCCAGTACTTCGATGGCCAGTGAGTGCGAGGGTGAGAGTGTGCTCGGTGCCACGGCATCTCCTTCATGGCGGGGTTCGGACGGAGGGTGAAGACAGGGCGAGATGGCGCGCTGTCCTTTGTTTCTTCTCAGGCGGCTGCGGCCACGTCTTCACACACCGGAGCGTCGGGAGAGGTGGCGATGACCTGCGAGGTCACCAGGGCACGGTAGGCGTCGCAGCGGTCCATGAGCGTGTGGTGAGGGCCGGCGTCGACGACTTGGCCTTGGTCCATCACGACGACGTGTTCCGCGTGCTGGACGGTGGACAGCCGGTGGGCGACGACGATCACGCTGCGCTCTTGGGCCAGGTCGTCGACCACGGCTCGGAAGCGCTGTTCGTTGATGCCGTCGAGCTGGCTGGTGGGTTCGTCGAGCAGGACGATCTCGGCCTGAGAGAGCAAGGCTCGGGCCAGGGCCATGCGCTGGCGCTGCCCTCCGGAGAGGTTGATGGCGCGTCCCAGCATCGTGTCCAGGCCTTGTGGCAGGCGGGCGATGTCCTCGTGGAGGCCGACTGCTTCCAGGGCGTGCTGAATGTCCTCTTCGGCGATCGGGGTGGTGCGTCCCAGTTGCAGGTTCTCGCGGGCTGTCGCCTCCAGCAGGGTGAAGCTCTGGTCGACGTAGGAGATACGCGAGCGCAGGGCCTCCAGTGGCCATTGGTCGATGTCGTGTCCGAGGACGGTGACGTGGCCGCTGTCCGGTGTGTCGAAGCGGTCGATCAGCGAAAGTGCTGTGGTCTTTCCGGCTCCCGAGGCGCCGACGATTGCGGTCAGGCCGCGCTGTTTCGTCGTGAAGGAGGTACCGCGCAGTGCGGGACTCGTCGCGCCCGGGTGGGTGTAGGTGACCTCGTGCAGGGCGATGGCGTCGCTGCCGGGGACGGCGTCCGGTTCGGGCAGGTTCTTCGTGGCTTCCGCTTCCTGAGGCAGCGCCAGGAGTTCGTTGCAGCGGTTACGTGCGGCCAGGCCCGCCTGGATGCGGCCGAAGCCCTGGGTCAGGGCTGTGGCCGGGGGGATGGCCTGGAGGATGTAGAGGATGAAGGCAGCGAAGTCGGCGATGCTGAGGTCGCCGGCGGCCATGCGTGAGCCGCCGGTGAGGATTACCGCGATCATGGCGAACTGGTTGCCCAGGGCGGTCACCGGCGGGATCGCGGTCTGCAGCTTGGCGCCCTCCACGGAGACGGCCCGCAGTTCGTCGGCGTCGTGTGACAGGCCGCGCAGGGCCAGGCGCTCGGCGCGGTAGGCCTTGATGGTCGTCAGCGACTCCAAGCTTGCCGTGAAGCGCTGCGCGATGCGGCCGATGGCGTTCTGCTGGCCGGTGACGTTGTCCTTGACCCGGCTGATGATCATGGTGAGGACGATGGTGACGATGGCCAGCGAGGCGACGGTCACCAGGGTGAGGACCCAGTCGATCCAGGCCATCACGCCGAGGGTGAACACGACGGTCAGGGCCGAGAGGGGCATCTGCGCGCCGACGTCGACGACCTGTCGCATGAGGAGGGCGTCGGAGGTGATACGGGTGGTGAGGTTGCCGACGCCCTCGGCGCGCATTCGCGCCATGGGAAGGCGCAGGGCGTGGTCCATGACGCGGGTGCGGATGCGGTAGATCATCTGCTCGCCAGTGCGGGCGAGGAGGAAGCCGGAGGCGGCCTGTGTGGCGGCTCCGACCACTGCCGCGACGCACATCCAGGTGATGGGGGTGGTCAAGGACTGGTCGGTGGCGAAGCGGGTGATGATGTCCTTGACCAGCAGGGGTACTGACAGACCGGCGGCGGTGGCGACCAGCGCCAGCAGGACGGCGGCCGCCAAGGGGCCAGGCTGCGCCAGCAGTTCGCGCCGCAGCTGGAGGGTGGCCGAGGGCGCGGCCGGAGACGGGGAGGCTTCGGATGGTTTTCTGCGGGACATGGTTCTCCCTGAGAGTGTGGTGGCCAGCCGCGGGCGGGCGAGAGATGGTCAGCGGGCGTTGAACATGCGGCGCGTGGAGGTGGCGCGCAGGGCGAGGTGGGCCTCGCCCAGGGCGGTTTTGAGGCCCTTGATCTCCCCGAGGAGCTCCCGCTCACGGCGTGTGGCGGTCGATTGCTGGGCGGGGGGCTGGAGCCCTACGTGGCCGGCCTCTATGAACTGGCGGCGCCAGACAGATATGGACTGTGCGGACACGCCGGCGTGGAGGGCGGCCTGCGACAAGGTGATGCGTCCTGCGAGCAGGTCCAGGACGATGCGCGCTTTCTCCTCGGCCGGCAGCACAGGTACTCGTGGCATGACTGTCCCCTCTGCGGGTGGTCGGTGCGGTGTCGGGCGGTTTAGTAGGTGCTGGTGAGCGCGGCGTGTCCGTCGTTCTCGAGGAGCTCGGCCAGCATGGGTATGTAGCCGTGGAGCTGGTCGTTCCAGCCATGGAAGGCGGCGACGGCCAGGGCGTGGGTGGCGATGCGGACGATGCAGCCTGCGGCGAGGGTGGCGTCGTCGAAGTTATCGCCGTAGGCGTTGAGGAGGGCCGTGCGCAGGCGGTCGGGCAGGGGCCAGTCGAGGCCAGCGTGACGGGCCGCGGCGGTGTACTCGATCAGCTCGCCCAGCAGGCAGGACAGGTCCGTCTCGCGGTGGCCTGCGGCAATCTCGCTGCCGGTGAGCAGGTGGGCGGCGGGCGGTTGGGGGGCGGTGTCCGGCTGCAGGTGGGGCGGGTCGGGTACGACGAGGCTGCCCAGGGAGCACCATCCGTGCAGCAGGACGGTGCTGTGCGGGTCCGGGCGGGTGCGCATGTGCTCGGTGTAGTCCTGCAGGGTGGTCCAGCGTGCGGTGCCCAGTTGGGTGCGCAGCCGGTAGTGGAAGGCGGCGGCGGCGCGCGGTCCGCGGCCGCTGGTGAGGTAGTGGTGCAGGCGTTCATGGCTGCGCGGGGGGCCGAGGTCGTCGCCGGTGCCGGCCGAGGTGTCGTGCAGTGTGCGCAGTCGGCTGCCCAGATTGGTGATCAGGCAGGTGAGGCGGTCGTCGCTGTCGTTTTCGGCGGGCACCATCAGGGCGGCGAAGCTGTAACGGCCGTGCACCTGCCAGGTGTGTTGGGTGGGGGTGGCGTGCAGGGGCGCGGCGAAGCGCAGGGTCGGCGTGTCAAGCGCGGTCAGCCGGGCGAGGGCGCTTGCGGGGATCGGTGGGTAGGTTTCGGGGTTATCGCGGCCCGGGCTGCGCTGCCACAGCAGCCGTCGGTCGGGGGTCTGCAGGACGCGGGTGATCTGGTAGCCGGTCCCGGACTCGTTGATGACGTTGCTGTCGGCCAGGAGGGGGAGGGTCATGCGGCAGCCTCCTGCTGCCAGGAGCGCAAGTCTTCCAGGGCGGCCACGGCGTGGGGCAGGAGGGCGGCGGTGCCCAGGCCCTCTTCGCCGGTGGACATGCTGACACCGCTGATGGGCGGGAGGACGCTGACGTTGTCGCGTTCGGCCAGGGCGATGACGTGTTGCTGGTAGGTGGGGTTGAGGTGGCCGCCGGGCGGCAGGGCCGGGCACACCACGAGCGGGGCCTGGGTGCACTGCAGTGCCAGCAGTGTGGGGGTGTCCGCCAGGCCCAGGGCGAGGCGGGCGGTGAAGTGGAGGGTCGCCGGGTGGACGAGGATCGCGTCGGGCCAGGCGGCCAGCTCGACGTGCAGGGCGCTGTGCGGCTCGTCCGGCCAGACGTCGATCATGGGCGGTTGGCCGCCGTTGGCGGCGGCGACGGCGGTCACTCCGGCGAAGCGCCGGGCTGATCGGGTCATGACGCAGCGGATGTCCAGCTGGGGGTAGCTGTTGTGCAGCCACCGCAGCCACATGGGCACGAACATGGTCTGGACGCCGCCGGTGGCCACGTACAGCAGACGCGTGGCGTTCAGGGCGGGGGGCGTGTCGGGGACGAAGGGCTGGGCGGAGGTCATCGCTTCTGCTCCCGTTCCTCGACTGCGCTGAGGATGGCCGAGAGGTCGTTCAGTGCGGCGCCGGCGCCTTCGGCCAGGTGGACGCCGCCGACGTTGACGATGACCTCGTCGACGCCGGCGGCGTGGAAGTCGGCGAGCCGGTCGGCGATCTGCTGTGGGGTGCCGTGCACCAGGACGTTGTGCTCCACCAGCAGGCGGGCGCCCTTGTCGGGGTCGGCGGCGTCGGCCGGTACGCCCGCCTGCTGCAGCATGTCGGTGTAGTGGGGCGCGGAGAGGTGGGTGCCGGCGGCGCGTTGGGCGATGTGGACAAGGTCGCGGCCCGGGCGTTGGACGGCGCACTGCACGACCGCGGCGAGTTTGGGCAGCGGGCGGGAGGCATCGGCGCGTGCGTGGCCGGCGCGCAGGGCCGGGGCGATGCGGTCGGCGATCCAGGACGCGGGGGTGAGCCAGGTGATGGCCCAGTCGGCGATCTCGCCTGCCAGGCGGGCCATAGATTCGCGCAGCACGCCCAGGCCCACTTCGACGGGCGGGGTCTCCAGGCCGGGCAGGTTGATGCCGCTGGTGGCCCAAGGGCCCTCGCTCGCCTCGGCGACGCCGTTGTTGGCAAGGGTGCGCAGCATGGTGGCGTATTGGCGAGTGGTGCGCACGGGATTGTTGTAGGGCGAGCCCAGCAGGCGCTCTTGCAGGACTGCGGCGCCCGGCCCGATGCCGGCGACGAACGGCCGCTGGGAGAGGGCTGCGGCGGAGCGGGCGTTGAGTGCGGCGGTGAGCGGATGGCGCATGGGCATGACGGAGACGGCCGTGCCGTAGGCCAGGTCCAGTCCCAGTGTGCTCAGGGCGGCGAAGAGGTGATGGGTCTCCATGGTGAGGGTCTGGCCGCACCACAGGCGGTTGCTCGAGGTTTGTTCGGCCAGGCGGGCGTAGGAGACGACGCTGCCCAGTTCGGTGGGCATGGCTGCGTAGATGACGCTGGTGGTTGGCATGGTGTGAGTCCTTCTGGCCGACCGTGTGCGCGCTGGGGGCGCGTTGTCGGGCGGTCTGGCAAGGGGTCAGGTCAGGGCGGCGGCGTGGGGGTCGGCGGACAGGTCGCCGCAGAGAAGGCCGTGCATGCGGGACGGGTGCCAGAGGCGGGCGATGTCGGTTACGTCGGCCCGGGACAGGGCGGCGATCGCCTGTGGGACTTCGGTGACGCCTGCCGGGCCGAGGCCCGAGGTGAGGTAGGACATCAGGCAGGCGGCGCGGGTGGTCTGTTCGCCCAAACCGAGGGTGTACTTGCCGACGGTGTGGCGTACTGCCGTCTGCAGTTCCTGGTCGGTGGGGCCGTCCTGGGCGAACGTGGTCAGGATCTGCTGCAGCCTGTGCCAGGCGGTGAACGCGTGGGGCGGGGCCACGTCGGCTTCGATGACGATGACGTCGCTGTCCAGGTGGTCGGTCAAAGTCGCGGACGTGCGGTAGGCCAGGCCGTGGCGTTCTCTGAGGTCGGTGTTGATGCGGGAGGAGAAGTTTCCGCCCAGGAGCAGGGAGGCCACCTGGGCGGCCGCGAACCGGGGCAGGTCGCCTCGCGTGGTGCAGGGGGCGGCGAGGCGCAGGTGTGTCTGGGCCCAGCCGGGGCGGTGCTGCAGGTGCGGGCCGCGGTCGTGCGTCGGCGCCTGGGCGCTTGCCCGGTGCTCTTCGGTGTTCGAAAGCGGGTCGGGCCAGCAGGCCAGCACGTCTTCCAGGCGGGTGGCCAGTTGTGGGGAGGCGAGGTCGCCGACGACGACGAGGTGCGCGCGCTGCGGGCGCAGGTCCTTGTGGGCGCGGCGGACGTTGGCGGCGGTGACGCTCCGGATGTGGGTGGCATCGGCGACGGGATCCGCGTAGGGCGGGAGGTGGCCGTAGTAGTTCTGCCACAGTCGGCGAGTGGAGTCGACGGCCGGGACGGACGCCACCAGGGCGGCCTGCTGTGCGGCCTTGGTGCGGGCCTGGTGGATGGCGTCGTCGGTGGCGTCGAAGGCCAGCACGCCGGCCAGGGCGTCTGTCAGCGGGCCCGTGTGCGAGCCGGCGCAGGTGAGGGAGACCATGAGCCACTGCTGGCGGCGGGTGACGGCGACCTGCCCGCCCACGGTCTCGAAGGCGGTGCAGGCGGGCAGGGCGGGCAGGGTCGCCGCCAGCACGTCCCAGACGGCCGTGTCCGCAGCGGTACGCAGTGGGACCTCGAGGGCCAGGTGGGCCTGGAGCAGGGGGACGGTGGGCAGCGGGGACAGAACCAGGTTCGCGCCGTTGCCGCAGGGATGGTCGACGATGTCGATGGGCGGCAGCATCAGGTCGATCGGGGGTGCTAGGGACGTCATGCCGCTGCCTCCTCAGGGCGCGGGGCGGGCAGCAGGTCGACCACGGCGCTGCCGTCTTCTTGGGCCAGGTGGGATGCGGTCCGGCGCACGGTGTCGGTGTCCACGGCCGTGATGGCCTGCGCCAGGTCTTCGATGATCAGTGGGCGGGAGAAGAGCAGCTGGCCGCGGGCGAGCGCGCGGGTGCGGTAGGCCAGGGAGTCCAGGGACTGGTAGAGCGTGCGCTGCACGGCGTGGGTGGCCTGCTGCACGGTGGCAGCCGGAAGGTCTGCGGCCAGGGTGCGCAGCTCGTCACGGATCAGGTCGACGGCGGTGGCCGACGGCAGTTCGTCGGGGCGGTGAACCACGATGACGAAGGTGTCGGGATCGGTGGCCATGAGGGGGCCGAAGAACCCGACGCTTGAATCCACTCGGGCCGCGTGGGCAGCCAGGCGTTGCGTCAGCCGGCCGGTGGTGCCGCCGGTGAGGATCTGGGAGAGGACCAGATGGGCGGCGTAGTCGCGCAGGTCATCGGTCACCGGTGGCATGCGGTGTCCCAGGGCAAGGGCGGGGCGGGGGGCCAGGGCGTCCCGGCGGGTGGTGTGCTGTGGTTTGCGGATCGGCTCCTGCAGCGGGGCGGGGCGAGGCGCCGGGCGGGCCGGCAGGTCGGTGAAGTGCCGGGTGGCGGCGTCGAGCAGGCCGGTGGCGACGGTGTCGGCGCACAGGGCCACGACCGCGTTGCCCGGGCCGTAGTGGGCGGTGTAGAAGGCCTGGCAGTCCTCGACGGTGCCGGCATCGAGATCGGCGAGTTCTCCGTAGCCGTTGTGCGCATTGGCCCACAGCTCGTACAGGGCCTGGGGCAGGACGGTCCAGGGGAAGCCGCCGTAGGGCTTGCCGTCGACCTGCAGCGCGATCTCCTGCTTGACGACGTCGCGCTGGGTGTCGAGGTTGCGCTGGTCGACGCGCAGGTGCGCCATGCGGTCGGCCTCCATGGCCAGCACCTGGTCCAGCTGGTGGGCGGGCACCACTTGGTAGTAGTCGGTGTGGTCGGGGAACGTGTGCCCGTTGACCGTCCCTCCCCATTCCTGAATGCGCGCGAAATGCTCACCGCGCGCGACGTTGAGCGAGCCCTGGAACATCATGTGCTCGAACAGATGGGCAAAACCGCTTCGCGACAGCGGCTCGCTGCGAAATCCCACCCGGTAATGCACTGATATTCCGACACCGGAAACACCCGGTGTTCGCTGTGCCACGACCCTTAGACCGTTCGGCAGTTGACGAGTCCTCACTTCGGCCATGGCACCGGATTCAAGAAGAGTCGAACCGGTGTGGCAACCTTTTGTTGCGCCCCACACACAGTCTTGAAGCCACGGAGCAGGGTTTTCAAACCTGAGCGTCAACTAACGGGGAAAGTTGAGCGTTGCGGCCGCTTCGGGGGCGTCCTTATGGTCCATGGCATGGCGAAAAGCATCGGCATTCGAGAACGGGCCCCCCGTTTCCAGCCGGTCGACCTCGCAGGCGTGCCGCATGTGAACGCGCTGCTGAGCCGGCTGAATCTGGGAACCTTCGACCCGCACACGGTCACCAGTCCCCGCGGCCGCAATGACAACTGGGCCGGCACCACCGAAAACGGGGCTCACGTCTTCGTCAAGCAGTTCGGCACCGCGACCGACACGACCCGCTCCGCCCGCATGCACCGCACCCAACTGGTGTGGGAGGCCGGCCGTGACCGCCTGGCCACCCCCGAGGTGCTGGGCTGCGATGTGGACAACGGCCTGGTCGCCTTCGCCTATCTCGAGGACGCCGAGAACGGCGCCGAGCTGCTGGCCGACGACGCCTTCGACGAGACACTCGCCGAGCAGGCCGGCGCCCTCGTGGCGCGGCTGCACGGGCTCGATCCCACCGGCTTCGACACCGACGAGCACCCGCTGCCGCCGCTGGGCCTGCTGGCCGCGCTGCCGCTGCAGCGCTACGCCAACGCCTCGTTCGCCGAGCTGGAGATGTGGCGGCTCCTGCACGCCGACACAGCCCTGATCGAGGCGCTGCACACACTGCGTGCGGCCGACAGGGCAGGCACGGCGGCCGCCCGGTGCCCGGTCCACGGGGACCTGCGCGTCGACCAGTTCCTGCGGGCCGGCGACCGGCTGTTCTTGACCGACTTCGAGGAGACGCGCCTGGGCGACCCGGCCCGGGACGTGGGCGCCTTTGCCGGGGAGTGGCTCTACCAGGCAGCCACCCGCATCCCCGGCGCGCTCGCCGAGGCCTCCCCCGTCGGCCACACCGTCACCCACGAGGAGATCGTGTCCACCGGCGCGGTGGAGGTCGAACGCTGCGCCCCGCTGGTGCGCGCCTTCTACCGTGCCTACCTCGCCGCCGCGCCGGAAGCGGTGCGCGCGGACACGGCTTTGGCCTCTCGCGCGGCCGCCTATGCCGGATGGCACATGCTCGACCGCATGCTCGCCGCGGCGCAGTCCTCCGCACGTCTGTCGCCCATCAACAAGGCTGCGGCGGGCATCGGACGCACGGTCCTGCTGTCCCCGGCCGAGTTCACCACGACTCTTGGTTTGGAGGCCTGATGCCCACCACGTTGAATCTGGCTGCGCGCGTTGCCGGCCTGCTGGATGAGGTGAAGGTCTTCGATGGCGGGCACCGGGCCGAGACCGGCGGGGAGGTCTACGAGAGCAGCAGCCCGCAGGCGCTTATCTCCCAGCTGGCCTCGGTGCTGTACCAGACCCTGCACACCGGGCGCAGCACGCCTCTGGAGGCCACCCCCCGCACGTGGCGGGACGCGGCCTTCGACGCACGGCTGAGCCAGGTGCTGGAGGGCCGCACGCTCACCCGTGAGGCGACGGTGGTGGGCAGCGGCGCGGAACACACAACAGTGATCTTGGACGGGCTGCGGGTCTCCGTCCCCTCGTCGTCCCTGTGCGAGGGCGGGCAGACGACTGCTCAGGTTCTCGTCCCGGCAGCGCGCCCGGGTCTGTCCCCCGGCTTCTTCCTCGCCGGCTCCCAGGCTCCCACCGGCACCGGTCCTTCGCTGCGGCTGTATGCCCACCTGACCGACCCAGAGGCCGCCGTGCCGGTGTGGCGCGAGACGGTCGGCTTCCTGGACCGGGCCAGAACGCCGTGGCGGGCGAAGATCTCCTCCTCTCCGCTGCTGTACCCGCGCACCGACGCACTCGTCATCTATCTGCCGCGCCCGGGCTGGAAGAGGGCCCGGGCCTGCGCCGAGCATCTGCAGTCCACCGGGCTCCTTGCCTCTGGCACCTCTCCGTTCGCTCGTCCGCTGACCGAGTCGGTGGCGTGTGCCTTCGAGCCCAACGACCAGCGCCCGGCACGCCGCGGCATGAGCTTTGGCCAGCACCGCACGCACGTACTGGCCGAGGCGCTGGTGCGGCACGCCACGCTTCCGCCCGGGTCGACCGAGTCGCTTGAGGAGTGCCTGGTGGCGGCGTTCATCGACGCCGACATCGATCCGGCCGAACCCGCCCGCAACCTGTCCTCGCCGCTCGTGGACGTCCTGCCCACCTTCTGACCCCGCCTCTCGACGAAAGGCACTGCTCATGTCCGAGGCATCCCAGTTCGACGTCATCGTCATCGGCGGCGGCCCCGCCGGTGCCACCCTGGCTGGCCTGCTGGCCAAGCGCGGCCGCAACGTGCTGGTCCTGGAGCGGGAGTCCTTCCCGCGCTACCACATCGGCGAGTCCATGGTCACCGGGATGATCCCGGTCATGGAGGAGCTTGGTCTGGTGGACGAGCTCGAGGCCCGCTTCCAGCGCAAGACCGGCATCAACCTGGTGTGGGGCGCCGACCCGCAGCCCTGGCGCACCGACTTCAGCGCCACAGGCGGCCTGTACGACCACTCCTGGCACGTCAAGCGTGACGAGTTCGACCAGCTGCTGCTGGATAACGCCCGCAAGCTCGGGGCCACGGTCCTGGAGCAGGCGCACGTCAGCGACGTCGTCCAGGACGAGCAGGGCACGGTGACCGGCGTCGTCTACAAGCACGAGGGCATGACGCATCGCGCCAGCGCGGCCTACACGGTCGACGCCTCGGGCCAGAACCGCACCATGACGCGCAAGCTCACCGAGGTGACCTTCCAGGAGGACCTGCGCAATGTGGCGGTGTGGACCTACTTCCAGCGGTTCACGCCGCTGGAGGCGCCTGACGACATTCTGGTGGAGGCCATCGAGGGCGGCGGCTGGATGTGGGGCATCCCGCTGTCGGAGACCGAGCTGAGCCTGGGCTACGTTCTGCCGGCCAGCCAGCTCGCCGATGCCACCGCCCAGGGGCGCTCGCGCACCGAGGTCTTCCTGGAGGGCTTGGCGGCCAGCCGTATAGCCAAGACGATGGTCGATCCTGCCGATGCCGGCGAGATGCGCACCGCCCGCGACTGGTCGCACGTCAGCGCGCGCTTCTTCGGGCCGGGCTGGGTGGCGGTGGGGGACGCGGCGTGCTTCATCGACCCGCTGTTCTCCTCCGGCGTGTGGCTGGGGACCTCGGGCGCCTGGCTGGCCGCCCGGGCGCTGGACGCGGTCCTGGACGATGCGAGCCTCGGGGAGCAGGCGCTGGGCCGGTTCAACGACGTCTACCAGCAGCTGTACCGCGACATCCTGGCCTATGTGCGGTACTTCATGGACCCTACGCGGCTGCGGGAGGAGTACATGGAGCGGGCCCAGGCCATCGGGCGCACCTACATCGAGAACTCCCGGGTGGGCTTCATCAGCCTGATCTCCGGCATCAAGTCGCTGCCCGAGCTCGTGAGCTTCGACCCCATGGGCATGGAGGGGATCCAGGAGGTCATGCAGGAGCGCGCCGAGCGGGTCGCGGCGGCCAAGGCCGCCCGGGAGGCCGGCTGAGTTCCGGCATCAACTAACCGGCGAAAGTTTCTCTTGAACGGCGAACTCCGAAGGTAGAGCGGATTTTCGGTCAAGCACCGTGGAAACGGCTCTCGACCGGCTGATCGCCACAGTGGTGAACTCTTCTCGTCAGCAACCGCAGGCCGAAAGAAAAGCGGCCAGGCTGCTGGCACCAAGGAGAACAAAACACACTGGGAGTTGAAATGAACGAGAAGCTCATCGCTGGCTACGCCGCCTACACCACCGCGGACGAGTACGGCACCGCCGCCACCGGCGAGGCCCCCGCGTCCGCGGAGACCGTGGGCATCTCCATCGCCTCGGTGGCCCTCTCCATCATGTCGGTTGTCGACAAGTGCTGATCGCCTGGATTAGTCCTGCTTGACCAACTGACATTCGCTGGAAAGGGTTCCGAAAATGAACGAGAAGCTCATCGCTGGCTACGCCGCCTACACCACCGCGGACGAGTACGGCACCGCCGCCACCGGCGAGGCCCCTGCCTCGGTCGAGTCCGTCAGCTGGGCCGTGTCCGGCGCGGTTGTGGGAGCGAGCATCTCGCTGACCGTGCAGAACGGCTGCTGATCTGGCTTCAGCAGCCATGCGTGAAGGATGTGCCGATCGTGAAAGAGAAACTTCTCTCCGGGTACATGCACTACCTCGGCGCCGATGAACTCACCGAGTTCGTTGCCCCGTCCGAGGAAGCGGTATGGGCTCGCGTGGCGACCGCGCCGGCAAGTCGTGACAGTGGACTTGCGGTGAGCATCCTGCCTGTATCGGTCATCTCCTGATGGCCACCCGTGGTGCGGCCCCCCGGCGCAATTGCCGGGCGGCCGCGCCGCAGCCGTGTTTGCCCACCCGCCGGTGCAGTCGTTCAGGCGCGGTGGTCGTTGCCATGCCGTGCTGCGGTGACGGCGATGTTCTGCAGTTCGGCCAGGTGGCCGGCCAGGGCGGCGCGTCCATTGTCGGTCAGGGTCAGCCAGGTGCGGGGGGTCTTGCCGACGTGGCCCTTGCGGACTTCCACATAACCCGCGCTCTCCAGGGCGGCCGCGTGTTTGGACAGGGTCGGGGCGGTCAGTTCGCAGTACTCCTGTACGGCCCGGAACTCCGCCTCGTCGCACCCGGAGAGGAACGCGGCGATCCTCAGCCGGGTCGACGAACGGAAGGCCTCATCGAGGCCGTCCATTACCTGCGCACCTTCTTCGCCAGCGACACCCAGACGATGGCGCCGACGACGGCGCCCATGGCGAGGAAGGCCCAGCGGGTCTGCGGAGTGGCGTTCATGGCGCCGATGACGTATGCGGCGCCGGCGATGACCAGGGTGGACTGGGTACGGGCGGCCGGTCCGCGCACGCCGACCACGCCGCGGCGGGCGCGGATGCGGTTGAGCAGGACGCGCGCGCCGAGGGCCAGGCCGACGCCGACCAGGACGCCGGCCACACGCACCCAGGCGCTCTCGGCGCCGATGCCGGCCACGGCCACTCCGGCGCCGATCATCAGCGCACAGACCGGAGGCGCCCAGGCGGGCAGGGCAGGTGTGACCGAGGCCTCGTAGGAGGTGCGGGCGGCGGCCAGGTTCTTCTGTGCTTCCTCAGCGTCCATGTTTCCATCCTGGCATGCAGTTTCCATTTCGGCAAGTACTTCCGACGAGGAAAGGCCGGCGCCTCGTCGGCCGACCTTCAAGCCCCATCAGCAGGAGAAGTCCCCGTGACAGCACTCAAAATCGACAACCTCACCAAGCACTACGGCTCCCACATCGCCCTGGACGCCCTGTCCTTCCAGGTCGACGGAGGCGACATCTTCGGCTTCGTCGGCAGCAACGGCGCCGGCAAGACCACCACGATGCGCATCATCGTCGGGCTTCTGGCCGCCGACAGCGGGGTGGT
>NZ_JBYIQP010000124.1:0-12889 GCF_057707665.1 Actinacidiphila sp. bgisy167
CACAGTGTGGTGCTGCCGCTGCTGCTGCCCGACGCCCCCGTGGTGGTCTGGTGGCCGGTCGACGCCCCCGCGAACCCCGCGACCGACGCCCTCGGCGCACTGGCGCAACGCCGGATCACCGACGCGTACGCGGTCGAGCAGCCCCTGACGGAACTGGAGGCCCGTGACGCCGGGTACGCCCCCGGCGACACCGACCTCGCCTGGACCCGGCTCACGCCCTGGCGCTCCATGCTCGCGGCGGCGCTCGACCAGGCCAGGGCCACCATCGCCTCGGCCGCCGTCGAGAGCGAGGCCGACAACCCCAGCGCCGAACTCCTCGCCCGATGGCTCGGTCTCCGCCTCGGCGTGCCCGTCGACCGCGTCGTCACCGAAGGCCCGGTCGTGACCGCCGTCCGGCTGCGCACCGCGGACGGCGAGATCACCATCGACCGCCCCGAAGGCCCGCTGGCCACCCTCGCCATCCCCGGCCAGCCCAGCAGGCACCTCGCGCTGAAGGTCCGGCCCACCGCGGAACTCATCGCCGAGGAACTGCGCCGGCTCGACCCCGACGAGATGTACGCCGCCTCGCTGCGCCACAGGGAGGCGGCACAGCCGCGTCGGCAGGAGAAGAGCACCGCGCGGAAGACCGGGAAGCGGTCCGCCCCGGCCGGCGGCGAGGCGGCCGGGTAGGCCGCCGCCGCTCACAGCCGGCCCGGCTCCGGCGCCCCGGCCGGCGCCCCCGTGCCGAGGGCCCCGTTCAGGAGAGGGTGAAGGGGCCCTCCGTCGCCTTGCGGTGCTGCATGGCCGTGAGCTTGCGGACGAACACCATGGCCAGCACCGCGGCGGAGATGTCCAGGGCGTCCGCCGCGATCATCATGCCGGCGGCCTCACGGACGTCGCCGGCGTAGCGTGACATGTCGTCGGTGACGGCCCCCGAGACCATCTCCAGCAGGTTGGAGGCGATCCACGCGGCCCACCAGTACGAGACCGGACCCGAGCCGGAGGGCCGCAGGCGGCCCTCCGGCGTCGTCTGGGAGCTCGCCACCCAGGTCTCCCGGGCGATTCGGAAGGGGATCCAGTAGAAGGCGATGGGGATGAACCAGCCGCCGATCGCCCAGCCGCGCCCCTTGTCGAACCCGTTGGGGGCGAACACCTCGGCGTTGGAGCGCACCCGGTGGAACCACACGATGAACAGGACCGCGGTCGCCACCAACGCGAGGAGTTGCAGCGCCGCCGCAAGACCGACCAGCACGTCCGAGGTGTCGAGCGCTGACGGGTCGACAGTGGCGAGCCCGTCCACCGTCGTTGTGCCGACGAGGGCGTAGCGGCCGGCCTCCGCGGCGATGGCGAGAACATCGGCCGCGATGACCAGCGACAGGAGGACCACCACCGCGGTCGCCAGGCCCAGGGGCGAGCGGAGCACGGCGGTGGTGGCCGGAGGGCCGGTGGGCACGGGGTACGGGGGGCCGGGCGGCGGCCCGACCGGAGTGAACGACATGAGATCCCCCCAGGGACTACGAAGAGCGGGCGCCCGCCGGGCGGCGGGCAGGAGGACAGTACGGCAGCGGATCTTGTCGAGTCCACATCATCGCCCCTGGCCCCGCCGTGGCCGGGGTTCCACCGTCGGTGAAGAGGGGTCTGCCGAGCTGCGCAGGGGTAAGTAATGCGAAGGTCGAGATTGCACCGGGAGTCGCGTGCTCGACCGGGCCGCGTGGCCCCAGCGGCGCCCATGTCGACACGTTCGCCACTGTTGGCGTCGCGCGCGCGACCGCGGTCCGTATGCTCGTTCACGCCAGCTGACCTGGACATAAGCGCCGCACCGGTAGAGGTGCGAGGAGCGCGGAGCGCGGACGCGCAGTGATGACACCGTGCGGGCAGTTTTCGGGGGCGCGGACGCATTGCGTCTGTCACCACGCCGCGGCGCGGCGGGAACCGACGCGGTGTGCTGCCGATTTGCCGCTCGCGGTCAGCCGCGCGGCCCGGGGGAGCGCGGGCACGGTGGTATGGGGGAGTGACCCCGTGCCCTGGATACGTCGCCACGGCTTTTGCGGACTCCACATGTACACAGACCGGTTGATCGCACATCAGAAAATCTCGAGGGTGTGGTGTCGCGAGATGCGGCAGTCGGCGGCGCGGCAGGTGGGCGCGGCCCGGCTGCCGCCCCGGCTCCTCAAAGGCCGCAGCCGTGGGCCGGTGTTCGTCACCGACCGCCGTCCAGGTCCGGGCAAGGTCGTAAGCCCCCGCGACGTCTGTCCGGACACCGGCCTGGCGCGCCTGTCGTACGGGCAGGCCCGCGGGCTGCTGGACGAGCACACCGCCCTGCGCGGCTTGGGACCGGGCTGGGACCTGCACGAGTACCGCCGTTCTGCCTTGACCCACCTCGGCGAGCAGGGCGCCTCGCTGCTGATGCTGACGGCGAAGTTCCGGCACAAGAAGCCGGGAGAACGTATGCGGCCTCGGGGAACATCGGTACAGCGGTTAATACTGCAACCGCATGTGGCGTGACGGAGTGCCGTGTTGGTCGAGGAGGACCGGCAGTTCCGGGGCCGGGGCGTCCTGGTCGACGGCCGTGTATTCGGGCAGGAGGTCGGCGACGGCCGTGCGGATGTCGCCGCGGCTGACGTCGTGCTCGCGGGCGAGGGCGGCGATGGAGCGGCCTTCCAGGTACGCGGTGCGCACGTCGGCGGTCTTGTCGGCCGGGACCGCCGGGCGGCGTCCGCCTTTATTGCCCTTGGCCTCGGCGGCGCGCAGTCCGTCGTAGGTCAGCTCGCGCTGGAGGTCGCGCTGGAGTTCGCCGGCGGCGGCGAGGGTCTGCACCATGAACTGCACGGTGGACAGCAGTTCTCCGGTGCGCGGGTGGCGGGCGGTGAGGTCCATGCCGGAGAACGCGCCGTCGTGGATGCGCAGGGCGACCTGACCGCGGTGCAGGACGTCGAGCACGTCGAGGATGTGGCGGTGCCGCGCACCAGGCGGAACATCTCGGAGATGTGGACGGTGTCGCCCGGCCGCGCGTAGGTTCGCCGGCCAGGACGAGGTTCTGTCGGTCGGTCGACTGCTGGTCGGTCGACACCCGCTTGTAGACGAGATTGGCCACGCTCTTCCCCCGCTTCGTCGGCGCATCAGAACCCGGGTGTCATCTAACCCTGTCGTCAACCGGCATCGGATCTCATTCGACCGGAGCCGTCGTCAGGCCCCAGGGCAGGTTGGGTTCATTAGACGCCCGCTGCGCCTGTCGTCATTCGATCGTTTGACGACAGCCAGGCGACGACGGCGGGGCTGCCAAACCAGTACCGCGCCGCCACGGTCTACGACGGGCCTGTCGCCTCGCAGCCGCTCCCTTCGTACTCGCCGTCCGAGCCGGCCGCGGGCGACGGTGTCGCGGTGCCCGTGCCGCGACGCGCGCGGGCGATGCCCCAGCCCACCAGTGCCGCGGCCACGGCCGTGAGCAGGAGGCCGGCCAGGGTGACAGCCTCGCCGAACTCCGCTGTCTGGTCGGCGCTCCAGTTCGAGGTGGCGATGTTGCCGGTGAAGAGCGCTGCGAGGATGGTCCCGCTGACGGCGATGCCGATTCCCGTGGCGACTTCGCTGGAGGTGTCGACGAGCGCCGCGCCGATGGTGGTGCGGCTGGCCGGCAGGCCACGCATCACGTTGGTCCCGGCGACGACACCCACCACGCGCATCCCGGCGGCGACGAGCACCAGCGCGGGGGCGACCCACACGTATCCGAAGCGGCCCAGCAGGGCGTAGACGGCGAGCCCGCACGCGACGGATCCCGCACCGAGCCAGGCTGCCTTGTCGAAACCCACACGCTTGAGCAGCGGGCCGATGAGAGAACCGCCGGCGATGAGTACGACGACCTGCGGCAGCATTCCCAGGGACGCTTGAGCCGGCGTCCAGTCCCAGTCGAGCTGCAGCTGGAGGGTAACGAGGTAGCCGAGGCCGGCGACGGCGAGGCCCGAGGCGCCCTTGAACGCCAGCCCGCTGGACACGAGCGGGCGGCCGACGAGCTTGAGGTCGAGCAGCGGATGGCGGGCGCGGCGCGCGCGGACGACGAACAGCACGGCCATCACGACGGCCGCTGCTGTGGTCAGCCAGGGAGCAAGGGATGCGGCGCCCGTGACGACGAACAGCGTCGGAACGACCAGCGCGGACACGATTGCCGCCGTGCCGAACAGAGCACCAAGGCCGTCGACGGGGTCGCGGTGCAGCTCGTCCTTCCGGTCGGCGGGAATGCCGCGCCGGATGCCGAGGAAGGCGAGTACGGCGATCGGCACGTTCACCAGCAGCAGCGCCTGCCACGGAGCGAACGCGAGGACGAAGCCGCCGGCCGTGGGCCCGATCGCGAGTCCGACCAGACCCACGGTCGAGATCAACGTCGTCGCACGGACCCGGAGCCCGTCCTCGTCGAACAGCCGGAACGCCAGGGCGAGGGAGCCCGGCGTCGTCATCGCGGCCGCAACACCCGTCGCCGCACGGACCGCGATCAGCTGCTCCGCCGTGGTGACGAACGCGGTCGCCAGGCTCGCAGCACCCAGCAGCACCAGCCCGACCAGCATGATCTTGCGGCGTCCGACCCGGTCGGCCAGCGCGCCGAAGGCCAGCATCAGTCCGCCGAAGACGACGGCGTACACGCCCGTGACCCACTGCAACGCTGTCGTCGATGCCGAGAGCCGGCGGCCGATGGTCGGCAGGGCGACGTTGAGGATCGAGTTGTCGAGCATCTCGAACAGGAACACCGCCGCCAGCCCGGCGAGGGCTATCCACGCTTCCCGCAGGGAACGAGGTGAACGAGAGGGCTCGGGGGGAGCGTCGACCTCGTCGACCGTTTCAGTACGTCGGACATTCACTGCGCACTCCTTCGAGGGGAAGAAGTGGCGGTCCGTCCGGCACCGCGTACGAGCCCCCGGCCCTGCTCATCGACAGTGTCGATGTCCAGCAGTAACCACAGGCTTTTACTTCGAGTGCTCCCATGCTACGACAACAATCGGAGGTCACGTTGCGGCACAGCGCCGCTACCGGAGTTCGCTCGACACATGCCCTCTCAGGGGCGCGGCCCTCGCAGTCGCGCACCCGTATACGAGAGTCACCCGTTGTCCGGGAGCGCGCCCGTACAGGAGATGCGGCCCACGGCGCGCCGTTGGCCGCAGGCGCCCGCAGGCGGACAGGAGCCGCGCAGGCGACAGGCCATGAGGCGTGCGCGGGTACGGGGTCCCGCGGTGGCGGACGAGTGCTCCGGCGTAGGTTGCGGGGGTGTGTCGCGGAGGAAACACACGAGGCCCCTTGACGTGTCGTGAGGGCCGGTGCAAACATCGCCCATCGAATGTTTGCGTAAACGTGCACGACTGCGGTCGATGATGTTTGCGCAACCATTCCGCGCCGCCCCATTGCGGCGGAACCCCCGCACGACGAAGTGAAGGATGGGATTCATGGCTGCCATGTCGCCGCCACCGGCTACCGGCCGAGCCGCGCCTCCCCGAGGACGCCGAGGCCGGCGCTGGCTCGGATGGGGCTTCGTGGCACCGTTCATGATCGTCTTCGCCCTGGTCTTCCTGGCGCCGATCGGCTACTCGATCTACCTGAGCCTGTTCCGCGACCGCCTCATCGGCGGCACCTCCTTCGTCGGCCTGGACAACTACGCGCAGGCCCTGCAGGACAGTCAGTTCTGGTCCGGCCTCGGCCGGGTCGCGCTCTTCCTGGCCGTCCAGGTGCCGATCATGTTGGGGATCGCGCTGCTGGTCGCCCTCGCGCTGGACAGCGGACGGCTCCACGGCCGGAACTTCTTCAGGATCTCGATCTTCCTGCCCTACGCGGTCCCGGCGGTCGTCGCGACGCTGATGTGGGGCTTCATGTACGGGGACCGCTTCGGCTTCGTCGCCAACATCAACGACGCCCTCGGAGTCTCGCTGCCGAACCCCCTCTCGCCCAGCCTGGTGCTGGCGAGCATCGGCAACATCGTGACCTGGGAGTTCGTCGGCTACAACATGCTGATCTTCTACTCGGCGCTGCACGTCATCCCGCGGTCCCTCTACGAGGCCGCCGAGATCGACGGCGCGAGCCAGCTGCGCGTCGTGACCTCCATCAAGATCCCGGCGATCCGCGGGGCCCTGGTCATCGCGACGATCTTCTCGATCATCGGCAGCTTCCAGCTGTTCAACGAGCCCAGCATCCTCAAGCCCCTGGCGCCCAACGCCATCACGACGTACTTCACGCCGAACCTGTACACCTTCTCGCTGTCCTTCTCCGGGCAGCAGCACAACTACGCGGCGACCGTCGCCATCGTCATGGGGGTCGTCACGATGATCATCGCCTACGTCGTGCAGCTGCGCGGCATGCGCAAGGAGGCATGACCATGGCACAGGCGAGCATCGAGGGGGACGTCCTGACCCCCCAGAGCGAGCGCCGCGGCGCCGCACTCTCCCGGCGCTCCGCGGGCCGGCGCCGCTCCTCCGACCGCCCCCGGCGCAGTGTCCTGCTCACCGTCCTGACCGCGCTCGTCGCGATCTACACCCTGATCCCGCTGGCCTGGCTGCTGATCAGCGCGACCAAGACGCAGAAGAGCCTGCTGGACTCCTTCGGGCTCTGGTTCAGCGGTGACTTCGCGCTGTGGGACAACATCCAGCAGACGCTCACCTACAACGACCACATCTTCGTGCGGTGGCTGCTCAACACCCTGCTGTACGTGGCGCTGGGCGCGGGCGGCGCGACCTTCCTCGCCGTCCTGGGCGGCTACGGGCTGGCGAAGTTCCACTTCCCGGGCAAGCGTGCGGTCTTCGCCGTGGTGATCGGCGCGGTCGCCGTGCCGGGCGCCGCGCTGGCCGTGCCGACGTTCCTGATGTTCAGCAAGATGGGCCTGACCAACACCCCGTGGGCGGTCATCATCCCCTCGCTGATCTCGCCGTTCGGTCTCTACCTGATGTGGGTCTTCGCCTCCGAGGCGATCCCCGACGAACTGCTGGAGGCCGCGCGGGTCGACGGCTCGGGGGAGATCCGCACCTTCTTCAGGATCTGCCTGCCGCTGCTGGGGCCGGGCATCGTCACCGTGCTGCTGTTCACCGTGGTCGCGACGTGGAACAACTACTTCCTGCCGCTGATCATGATCAAGGACCCGGACTGGTACCCCCTCACCCTGGGGCTCAACGCCTGGAACGCCCAGGCCGCAACCGCGGGCGGGCAGCCGGTGTTCAACCTGGTGGTCACCGGCTCGCTGCTGACGATCGTGCCCCTGATCGCGGCCTTCCTCCTCCTCCAGCGTTTCTGGCAGTCCGGTCTCGCCGCCGGCAGCGTCAAGGAATGACCCCCGGCGCCGGGACGGCGCCGCACCCCTCCTCCTGCGGTCCTCCGCACGGCACCGGTGTGCCGTGGCGACGGGTGGTGCCGCGGACCACCTCCACAACGAAGTGAGATGCGATGACGAACAAGCCAGTGCGCCGCACGGCGCAGGCACTCGCGGTGCTCTGCGCGGCGGCTCTGTCCCTGACCGCCTGCGGTTCCTCCGACGACTCCGCCTCCGGCGCCAAGGCCGCCGACGCGGGCAGCGTCGAGGCGGCGCTGAACAAGGGCGGCTCGCTGACGGTGTGGGCGTGGGAGCCGACCCTGAAGCAGGTGGCCGCCGACTTCCAGGCCAAGTACCCCAAGGTCAAGGTCAAGCTGGTCAACGCGGGTACCGGCAACGACCAGTACACGGCGCTGCAGAACGCCGTTCAGGCCGGTTCCGGTGCGCCGGACGTGGCGCAGATCGAGTACTACGCGCTGAGCCAGTTCGCGCTCGGCAAGTCCGTCACCGATCTGAGCGCGTACGGCGCCAAGGACCTGTCCAAGGCATACTCGCCGGGCCCGTGGAACTCCGTCGCCCTCAACGGCGGCGTGTACGCCCTGCCGATGGACTCCGGTCCGATGGCGATGTTCTACAACACGAAGGTCCTCGACAAGTACAAGATCAAGGTTCCCACGACCTGGGACGAGTACCTCACCGCGGCCCGCGATCTGCACAAGGCCGACCCGAAGGCGTACATCACCAACGACACCGGCGACGCGGGCTTCGTCACCAGCATGATCTGGCAGGCCGGCGGCCACCCGTACACGGTGGACGGCACCAAGGTGAAGGTGGACTTCGGCGACGCGGGCACCAAGAAGTTCACCGAGGTCTGGCAGAAGCTCATCTCCGAGAAGCTCCTCGCGCCCGTGGCCTCATGGAGCGACCAGTGGTACAAGGGGCTGGCCGACGGCACCATCGCCACCTTGAACACCGGCGCCTGGATGCCCGCCAACTTCGCCTCCGGTGTTCCCTCGGCGTCCGGTCAGTGGCGTGTCGCCCCGCTGCCGCAGTGGCAGGCCGGACAGACCTCCAGCGCCGAGAACGGCGGCAGCTCGCTGGCGGTGATGGAGGCGTCCAAGGACAAGCCGCTGGCGTACGCCTTCGTGAAGTACGCGAACAAGGACGCCGGTGTCCAGGCCCGCATCAAGGGCGGCGCCTTCCCGGCCACGACCGCGGACCTGCAGTCGAAGGCGTTCCTGGACACCCCCTTCCCCTACTTCGGCGGGCAGAAGGCCAACGAGATCTTCGCGAAGTCGGCTGAGGACGTCGCCAAGGGCTGGTCGTACCTGCCCTACCAGGTCTACGCCAACTCGATCTTCAACGACACCGTCGGCAAGGCCTATGTGTCCGGCACGCCGCTGTCCAGCGCCCTCGCCACCTGGCAGCAGGCCTCGGTCAAGTACGGCAAGGACCAGGGCTTCGACGTCACCGGCTGAGCTTCGCCGCGCCGGCGGCCGGCCCCGGCGGTCCTCCCCATGAGGACCGCGGGCGCCGGCCCGGGCGAACCGCGCGGTGCCTGAGCCGCGCGGTTCGCCCCTAGACTTCTGACCATCAACGGCACTGGAACGTAAGAGGTGTACGACGCAGGTGGACGGGACCGGACAGCGCCCGGCGGTGGGCCCGCAGCGGCGTCGGCGCGGTGCGTCGATGGCCGACGTGGCCAAGCTCGCGGGCGTCTCGGCGCAGACCGTCTCGCGGGTCTCCAACGGCTTCCCCGGGGTGCTGGAGGAGACCAGGCAGCAGGTGCTGGCCGCGATGAAGGAGCTCGGCTACCGGCCCAACAGCGCGGCCCGCGCCCTCAAGCGGGGCGAGTTCCGCACCATAGGCGTCATCCTGTTCAACCTCTCGAGCACCGGCAACATGCGCACTCTGGAGGCGGTGGCGTCCTCGGCGGCGCGCGAGGGCTACGCCACGACACTGCTGCCGGTCACCGTGCCGACGCAGGACGGGGTGCGGGGCGCGTTCACCCGGCTCGGTGAGCTGGCCGTGGACGGTGTCGTCATGATCATGGAGGTCCATCTGCTGGACGCGATGACGGTGGCGCTGCCGCCGACCGCGCCGGTGGTCGTGGTGGACTCCGACGCGGGCGACCAGTACTGCGTGGTCGACACCGACCAGGCCAGCGGCGCCCGGGCGGCCGTGCAGCACCTGCTCGACCTGGGCCACCGCACCGTGCGGCACGTCGCCGGCCCGAAGGAGTCGTTCGCCGCCGAACGCCGCGTGAGCGCCTGGCGGTCGGCGCTGGAGGAGGCGGGCCGTGAGGTGCCGCCGCTGCTGCGCGGCGACTGGTCCGCGGAGTCCGGCTACGAGGCCGGGCTGCACATCGCCCAGGACCCCTCATGCACCGCCGTGTTCGTCGCCAACGACCAGATGGCGCTCGGGCTGCTGCGCGCGCTGAGCGAGCACGGCCGGCGGGTGCCGGAGGACGTCAGTGTCGTGGGCTTCGACGACATCCCAGAAGCCGCCACATATGTGCCGCCGCTGACCACGATCCACCAGGACTTCGCCGAGGTCGGCCGGCGCTGCGTCGAAGGGGTGCTGCGGCAGATCCGCAACGACGAGGCGGAGCGGGGCACCACGCTGGTGCCCACCAGCCTGGTCGTGCGCGGCAGCACCGCGCCACCACCGAGAGGCCGCTGATCGCGGCTCCGGCCGCAGGTCTCCTCCCCGTCCGCCCCAACCCCCAGACCCCCGGCAGGCCATCGCACACTGAGATGGCAACGCAAACATCACGTCGCGACGGTGCCCGCCCCACACGGACGAACACCCCCGTGACCGCACCGAACGCACCAGAACTACTCCACTGGAGGAGCACGGCCCATGCCCGTACTGCGGATCGAAGGGAACGAATTCCGCCTCGGCGGCGAACCGTTCCGCATCATCTCCGGTGGCCTGCACTACTTCCGCGTCCACCCCGCCCAGTGGCGCGACCGGTTGCGCAAGGCACGGCTGCTCGGACTCAACACCATCGACACCTATGTGCCGTGGAACCTCCACCAGCCCCGGCCGGACACCTTCCGCGCCGAGGACGGCCTGGACCTGCCGGCCTTCCTCGAGCTCGCGCAGGAGGAGGGCTTGCACGTGCTGCTGCGCCCCGGCCCGTACATCTGCGCCGAGTGGGAGGGCGGCGGGCTGCCGTCCTGGCTGCTCGCCACGCCCGACATCCAGCTGCGCACCAGCGACCCGCGCTACCTGGCGGCCGTGGACGACTACCTCGACCGGCTGCTGCCGCTCGTCGTGCCGTACCTCGCCACCAACGGGGGCCCCGTCCTGGCGGTGCAGGTGGAGAACGAGTACGGCGCCTACGGCGTGGACCCGAGCTACCTGACGCATCTGCAGGACCGGCTGGTGCAGGGCGGTGTGGACGTCCCCCTGTTCACCTGCGACCAGCCCGCAGACCTCGCCCGCGGCAGCCTCCCGGGTGTCCTGAGCACCGTCAACTTCGGCAGCCGCCCGGCACAGGGCCTGGCAGCGCTGCGCGAGCACCAGGGCGACGGGCCGCTGATGTGCACCGAGTTCTGGAACGGCTGGTTCGACCGCTGGGGCGGCGTGCACGTCGTCCGCGACGCCTCCTCGGCCGCCGCCGACCTCGACGAGCTGCTCTCGGCAGGCGCCAGCGTCAACCTGTACATGTTCCACGGCGGGACCAACTTCGGCTTCACCAACGGAGCCAACGACAAACACACCTACCGCCCCACCATCACCTCCTACGACTACGACGCGCCCCTGGACGAGGCCGGCGACATCACCCCGAAGTACCTCGCCTTCCGCGAGGTCCTCGCCCGGCACACCACCGTCCCCGACGAGCCCCTGCCCGAGCCGTCCGAGAAACTCAGCCTCCTCGGCGTCTCCCTGCCTGGCAGCGCCCCGCTGCTCGGTTCCGCCGACCGCCTCGGCGAGGCCGTGGCCGGGCCGCGTCCGCTGACCTTGGAGGAACTCGGCCAGGACTTCGGCTTCGTCCTGTACGAGACGGCGCTGCGCGAGCCGGGCCCGACCCTGCTGCACTTCGCCGGCATCTCGGACCGGGCACAGGTGTTCCTCGACGGCGCGGCCGTCGGCGTGCTGGAGCGTGAACTGCACGAGACCGCCCTCGCCGTCACCGTGCCGGCGGGCGGGGCCACGCTGGCCGTCCTCGTGGAGAACCAGGGCCGCGTCAACTACGGGCAGGGCATCCACGACCGCAAGGGCCTGACCGGCACCGTCACCGCGGGCAACGCCGAACTGACCGACTGGACGAGCCGACCCCTGCCCCTGGACGACCTGTCGGGCCTCACCTTCACCACCGGTGGCCCGCAGCCCGTGGGACCGACGTTCCACCGCGGCGAGTTCGAGGTCGACGAGCCCGCCGACACGTACCTGGACCTCACGGGCTGGACCAAGGGCAACGCGTGGGTCAACGGCTTCCCCCTCGGCCGCTACTGGTCGCGCGGCCCGCAGCGCCGCCTGTACGTCCCCGGCCCCGTGCTGCGGCCGGGAACGAACGAGGTCGTCGTCCTCGAACTCCACGCCACCGCCCGCGCGGTGGCCGACCTGCGGGACACCGCCGACCTCGGACCGATCGAGGAGTGAACCGAGGAGTGACCGGACCGCACGGTGACCGGGTGACCCCCGGCGCCTGAGCGCACGCCGCACCGCCCCGCATTCCGGGGCGGCGCGGTCGTTCGTGGCCGGTGCGCGGCGAAGACGTCACCTGACGCGGGTCGGGCGCAGCGCCACCCGATGGTCGGCGGACTCGGCGCACGACCTGACGCGGCGGGCGAGGCGGCGGACGGTGGAACGGCGCAGGGCGCACCGCCGAAGAACAGCGTCGCCATCGCCTCCAACGAGTCGTTCGCCAAACCGCACATGTTCCTTCGAACCCGTGCCAGGTGCTGCCGAGACTTCACGGGTTCGTCGGTGTCGAGGAGGTTGCTCAGGCGCCCCGATGTTCGCGCCACGCGTCCTGAGGGCTTCGAGCTAGGCTCGGGGGAAGTGCTCACCCCATTTGCTGCGGTATGTGCTCTCGCCGTGCTCCCTCACGACCTCGTCGAAGCAGCGGATCATTGCTCGGGCAACGACGTCGATGTTCTGCTGGGTGGACCGGATCTCGGTCCCGTGTTGTCGTGGGCGCTACCTCGGTCGGCTTGAGCAAGCGGGGATTTACACGTTCGTGCGTTCACGGTGGAAGATCCTGCGGAAGGCGGTGGGCTCGGCCTCGAACTGTGCTCGGCATTCTGTGGCCCCAGGAACGGGATACGGCCAGGTGGCAGCGGCAACCCTTGTGAGGGACCAAGTGCCGGCCCCAGATGGCTGGACCAAGACCTTCACCGATCCCCGCCTCTGCGCGGCCAGGGTCGACCGCCTCATCTTCAACGGCGCCATCATCGAGGCTGGCACCGACTCCTACCGCCTCGTCGGCACCCGCGCACGCGTCGAAGAATCCGTTTGATCGTTCTGAGTCGTCTCTTCCATAATCGCGGACTCGGTCAGGCAGGCGACGCTGCTTACAGGAAGGGCACGTACCCATGCGCACTCTCTACGTCGTCACCCATCCGGAGGCGACGCACCACGTGGAGGAGTTGTCGGCGGATGGCACGATTCGCAGCTGACGCCCGC
>NZ_JBYIQP010000125.1:0-12574 GCF_057707665.1 Actinacidiphila sp. bgisy167
AGGTCCGACAAGCAGTGCCTAGCGCTGGGGGAAGGTGTACGTGTAGCCGGCCGCGTCGAGTCGGTCGAGCAGTACCGCCAGCGCCCGCACGGTCTGGCTGCGGTCGCCGCCGCCGTCGTGCATGAGCACGATGGAGCCCGGCTTCAGCTCGCGGTTCACCGTCGCGAGAATGGCGTTCGTGCCGGGGCGGCGCCAGTCCTCGGAGTCGACCGTCCAGCCGAGCGGCCGCAGCCCGTTGCCGGCGGCGATGGCGCGGATCGCGGGGGAGAAGTCGCCGCCGGGGGCGCGGTAGTACCAAAGGGGCGCGCTGCCGGAGCCGGCCGCACTGGTTATCTCGTCCCGGGCGTCGAGTATCTCGTGCTGGTTGTACACCTGCGATTTGCGGCTCTGCGCCTCGTCGTGGTGGACGGAGTGGTCGCACAGCCGGTGGCCCGCCGCGACGATCCGCCGGACCAGGTCGGGGTGGGCCTGGGCGTTGGGGCCTATCTCGCAGAAGGTCGCCTTGGCGTGGTGCTGGGCGAGCAGGGCGAGGATCTTGGGCGTCCACACCGGGTTCGGGCCGTCGTCGAAGGTGAGCGCCACCGACTTGCCCGGGGCCTCCACGCCGTGCTGGATGGTGAGCCCGGTCACGGCCGTACCGCGGGGAGGGGCCTGGGCCCCCGCGCCGGTGGGCTCGCCCGCACCCTGTCCGGGGGCCTGCCGCCGGTCGGTCGCCCCCGGGGCGGCGGGGCCGTCGTGGCCGGTGCCGTGCGAAGCGCTGCCGTCGAGCCGCCTGCTCTCGTGCGTGGTGCCGCCGGCGCCGTGACGCGCCGCGCCTGCCGGACGGCCGGCATCGCCCGGCGTGCCGGACGAGGCGCCGGTCCTCGGGGCGGGTGGCGCGGCCGGCGCGGACGGGGGAGCCGTGTGGACCGGGGGCCTGGAAGGCGCGGCGGACCCCGTGGGGCGGACGGAGGGCGCCGAGGCGGCCGTACCGGCGTTGTCCACCATGTGCTCGGTGCCGCAGGCACCGAGCGCGGCGCCGGCGAGCACCACCGCGGCGACGGCTCCGAAGGCCCGATTCGAGCGGATGGTCAGTGCCACGGTGGTACCTCCTGGGGCCGGCCGCGACGGGCCGGGCATGCGGGTCAGCCCCCCACCCTAGGCGGCGCGGCGCGGCGTGCCCTCGGTCTTTCGGGCCGCTGCGGGTCCTGCGCCGAGGGGACTTTGGTCCTCCCGGAACCGCCCCCGCCTGCCGCCCGGAGCCGCCTGCCGCGCCGGGGTTCCGTCCGGCGGCGCCCCCGCCCGCCGGACGCGGCGAAGAACCCTGCCCCGTCGCATCCGGATGTACTCCGGGCGGCCGGTGTGACGTGGCGCACGCCACCCCCGTGTTGCGCGGCAGCCCACGGCGCGTGATCGTGGGCCACGGAACAGTCCCGCCCGCTCGAGCCTCCGCACCGTGGTCCACACAGGGGTCGCCGCATGAGCACACACTTCGACGTCGTCGTCCTGGGCGCGGGCCCCGGCGGGTACGTCGCCGCCATCAGGGCCGCCCAGCTGGGTCTGCGCACGGCGATCGTCGAGGAGCGCTACTGGGGCGGGGTCTGCCTCAACGTCGGGTGCATCCCCTCAAAGGCCTTGCTGCGCAACGCGGAACTGGCGCACATCTTCACCAAGGAGGCCAGGACCTTCGGCATCCGGGTGAACGGCGAGGTCAGCTTCGACTACCGCGAGGCCTTCGCGCGCAGTCGCAAGGTCGCCGACGGACGCGTCAAAGGCGTC
Organism: Actinacidiphila sp. bgisy167; assembly: GCF_057707665.1. Taxonomy (NCBI): domain Bacteria; kingdom Bacillati; phylum Actinomycetota; class Actinomycetes; order Kitasatosporales; family Streptomycetaceae; genus Actinacidiphila; species Actinacidiphila sp. bgisy167. Next base: position 1,759 of record NZ_JBYIQP010000125.1, read on the forward strand.
CACTTCCTGATGAAGAAGAACGGCATCACGAAGTTCGAGGGGCACGGCACCTTCACCGACGACCACACCCTCCATGTCGCACTCGGCTCCGGCGGCAGTGAGACCGTCACCTTCGACCACTGCATCATCGCCACCGGCGCCACGACCAGGCTGCTCCCCGGCACCTCGCTCAGCGAGCGGGTCGTGACGTACGAGGAGCAGATCATGACGGACACACTGCCGCGGAGCATCCTGATCGCGGGCGCCGGCGCGATCGGCGTGGAGTTCGCGTACGTCCTGCACAACTACGGGGTGAAGGTGACCCTCGTGGAGTTCCTGGACCGGGTCGTGCCGCTGGAGGACGAGGAGGTCTCGGCCGAACTCGCCCGCCAGTACCGCAAGCTGGGCATCGACGTGCTCACCTCGACCCGGGTGGAGGCGATCAACGACTCCGGGGACTCGGTGAAGGTCATGGTCACCACCGGTGGCCAGCGGCAGACGCTCCAGGCCGACAAGGTGCTCCAGGCGATCGGCTTCCAGCCGCGGATCTCCGGCTACGGCCTCGAGCAGACCGGGGTCAGGCTCACCGAGCGCGGCGCCATCGACATCGACGAGTTCTGCCGCACCAGCGTCCCGCACATCTACGCGATCGGCGACGTCACCGCGAAGCTGATGCTGGCGCACGCCGCCGAGGCCATGGGTGTGGTGGCCGCCGAGACCATCGCGCAGGCCGAGACGATGTCACTCGACTATGTGATGATCCCGCGCGTCACCTTCTGCCAGCCGCAGGTCGCCAGCTTCGGGTGGACGGAGGCGCAGGCCCGCGAGCGCGGCTTCGACGTGCGCGTGGCCAAGTTCCCCTTCACCGCCAACGGCAAGGCGCACGGCATCGGCGACGCGACCGGCTTCGTGAAGCTCATCAGCGACGCGAAGCACGGCGAACTGCTGGGCGGCCATCTGATCGGCCCGGAGGTCACCGAACTGCTGCCGGAGCTGACGCTCGCCCAGAAGTGGGACCTCACGGCGACCGAACTGGCCCGCAACGTCCACGGCCACCCCACGCTCAGCGAGGCCGTCCAGGAAGCGCTCCACGGACTCGCCGGCCACATGATCAACTTCTGAGTGCCGCGACGGACGGCGGTGTGCCGGCTGCTCCGGTGCGCCGGTGGTCGTCAGGCGTCCCTGACGACCACCGGCAGTCCCGCCGCCCCGCCCCGACGTCGTGCTCTCAGCGGCGCCGTCGCAGGATGACGACGACCGCCGCGCCGACGGCCGCGGCCAGCAGCCCCGCCACCGCGGCGCGTTTGGCGACCGGCGCGCCGGCGATCCTGAGCAGGTCGAGCGGCTCCTCCGCAGGGTGCTCCGGCGGCGCGGGGGACGTGTCCTCGGCGGTGTCCTCGCTTCCCGCAGCGGGCTGCGGCGCCGTCAGCCGCCCGGCCAGGCAGTCGGCGAACTGGCCGATGACCCGGTCGCCGACCTCGGCCATCACGCCCCGCCCGAACTGCGCGGGCCGGCCGGTGACGGCGAGATCCGTCGTGACCGAGACGACCGTCGCGCCGTCCTTCTCCGTCAGGATGCCGGTGACCGTCGCCCGTGCCGTGCCCTGGCCGCGCACCTCCTTGCCGCGGGCGGACAGCACGACGCGGTGCGCGGTGTCGTCCCGCTCCTCGAAGACCGCCGTGCCGCGGTAGGTCACCGTCACCGGACCGACCTTGACCTTCACCGTGCCCTTGACGGTCTCGCCGTCGTACTCCTCCACCGTCGCGCCCGGCATGCAGGGTGCGACGCGCTCGATGTCCAGCAGCGCCCGCCATGCGTCTCCCACCGGGACGGGGACTCCGAACTCGTGGTGCAGTTCCATGTGTCCTCCTTCCTCGTCACACCGGCCTGAGCACCGGAGGATGGATCGCGCCAGCCGTGGCCGACAGCGGGGCGCCGCTGCCGCCCCAGCGCAGCGCGATGATCTCGGCGGCGATCGACACGGCGACCTCCTCGGGGGTGCGCGCCCCCAGGTCGAGCCCGATCGGCGAGCGCAGCCGGGCCAGTTCGGCCGGCCCCAGCGCCGTGTCGCGCATCCGCTTGAGCCGGTCCTCGTGCGTCCGCCGGCTGCCCATGACCCCGATGTACGCGGCGGGGCGGCGCAGCGCGACCTCCAGCAGCGGCACGTCGAACTTGGGGTCGTGGGTGAGGACGCACATCACCGTGCGGTCGTCGGTCTCCGTGCCGGCCAGGTAGCGGTGCGGCCAGTCGACGACGACCTCCACGCCCTCGGGGAAGCGCTTGGGCGTCGCGAACACCGGGCGCGCGTCGCAGACGGTCACCCGGTAGCCGAGGAACAGCCCGATGCGCGCCACCGCCGCCGCGAAGTCGATCGCGCCGAACACCAGCATCCGCGGCGGCGGGGCGAAGGACTGCAGGAACACCGTCACGTCGTCCTCGCGCCGCTCGCCGTTCCGGCCGTAGTGGCGCTGCGCGGTGGCGCCCTGGGCGAGCTCGCCGCGGGCGTCGTCGGTGACCGCCGCGTCCAGGCCCTCCGAGCCGAGGGTGCCGGCGACCCGGTCCGGCCGGACCGTGAGGGTGGCGCCGCGCGGTGCGGGACCGTCCAGCACCGTCGCGGTGGCCACCGGGCGGTGCGCGGCGACCGAGGCCGCCACCTCGCCGAAGCCGGCGTCCGTGGCCGGGGAAACCGGGCGGACCAGCAGGGTTATCTCACCGCCGCAGGTCAGCCCGACCTCGAAGGCGTCGGCGTCGCTGTAGCCGAAGGTGTGCAACCGGGCCTCGCCCGACTCGACGACCTCCTTGGCCAGTTCGAAGACCGCGCCCTCCACGCAGCCGCCGGAGACGCTGCCGACGACCTCGTCGTCCGGCCCGACGGCCATGGCCGCGCCCGGCCCGCGCGGCGCGCTGCGGCTCACCGCCACCACCGTGGCCAGCCCGAAGGGGGTTCCGGCGGCGTACCAGTCGTTCAGCGCCGGAAGGATCTCACGCACCGTCGGCTCCTCTCACCACGGCGGCCAGTCGTTCCAGCGCGCCCAGACTGTGGCCCTCGACGAAGGCGTCGACGCTCGGCAGTGCCGCCGCCATCCCCGCTGCCAGCGGAGCGTACCCCGGAGCGGCCTTGCGCGGGTTGGCCCACACGACGCGGTGCGCCAGCCGAGCCAGCCGCCGCATCTGCGCGGCCAGCAGGGTCGGGTCGCCGCGCTCCCAGCCGTCCGACAGCACGACGACCACCGCGCCGCGCGCCGTCCCCCGCGCTCCCCAGCGGTCCAGGAACGCCCGCAGCGTCTCCCCGAGCCGGGTGCCGCCGCTCCAGTCGGGCACCGCCGCCCCCACCGCGGCCAGCGCCGCGTCCGGGTCGCGGCGCGCCATCTCTCGGGTGACCCTGGTCAACCGGGTGCCCAGGGTGAAGACCTCGGTGGGCGGGCCGCCGCGGGAACCGTGCGCGGCGGCGTGCGCGAAGCGCAGCAGCGCGTCCGCGTAGGGGGCCATCGACCCGCTGACGTCCAGCAGCAGCACCACCCGGCGCGGTCGGCGGGCCCGGGCCCGCCGCGGCAGCACGGCCGGCTCGCCGCCCCGGCGCAGCAGCTCGCGGACGGTGCGGCGCGGATCGACCTCACCGCGGCGCGCCGGGCGGCGCCGGGAGCTGCGACGCGGCTCGCCGTCCAGAGCGAAGACCGCGAGGATGCGGTGCAGTTGGTCGCGCTCGGTCGCGGAGAGCACGGCCACGTCGCGATGCCGCAGCACCTCCGTCGCGCTGGCGAGCGCGGTCGCGACGGGTTTCCCGTCCGACCCCTCGGCGGGGCGCTCCCCGGGCACGGCGCACGGCACCGCGGGCGGGCGCACCGGGCGGACGGCCGGCCGCGTCCGGCCAGGCGGCGGCCGCTCCCCGTCGAAGTAGGCCGCGAAGACCCGGTCGTAGCGCTCCAGATCGTCCGGGTCGCCGCAGAGCGTCAGACGTCCCGCCCAGTACACGTCGCGCCGCAGCCCCGGGTCGAGACGGTCGAGCGCGGCCAGGAACGCCGCCACGCGGTCGGGGCCGGCCGGCACCCCGGCGGCGCGCAGGGCGCGGGCGAAGCCCACCAGCCCCGTTGTGCCGTCCGCCGTCGCCGTGCGCATCGTGCTCACCGGGTGCCGCCCGCCCCCGCGGCGAGGATCTCCGGGAGGTCGAGCGACCGCGCCCGCTCCGCGTCCTCGCGGTACTTCAGCACCGAGCCGAGGGTGGTCACCGCCAGGTCCGCGTCGAGCTCCGTGGCCCCCAGCGCGGCCAGCGCCTCCGCCCAGTCGATGGTCTCCGCCACCCCGGGCGGCCGCACCAGGTCCTGCTCCCGCAGGCACTGCACCACGGCCGTCACCTGCGCCGCGAGCCGCGCCGCCACCTGCGGCTGCCTGCGCCGCACGATCGCCAACTCCCGATCAAAACCGGGGTGTTCGAACCAGTGGTAGAGGCAGCGCCGCTTCAGGGCGTCGTGCACCTCGCGCGTCCGGTTGGACGTCAGCACCACCACGGGGGGCGACTGCGCCCGCAGGGTGCCCAGTTCCGGCACGGTGACGGAGTACTCCGAGAGCAGTTCCAGCAGGAAGGCCTCGAACTCGTCGTCCGCGCGGTCGATCTCGTCGACGAGCAGCACCGAGGGACTGGTCTCCAGGGCTCGCAGCAGCGGCCGTGCCAGCAGGAACCGCCGGCTGTAGAGCTCGCCCTCCAGCGTCCGGACGTCGCCGGCGCCCGCCGCCTCGGCCGCCCGCAGGTGCAGCAGCTGCCGGGGGAAGTCCCAGTCGTACAGGGCCTGCGACGCGTCGATGCCCTCGTAGCACTGCAGCCGGATCAGCGGTGCGCCGAGGGCATCGGCGAGCGCGTGCGCCAGCGAGGTCTTGCCGACGCCGGCGTCGCCCTCGCAGAAGAGGGGACGATGCAGCGTCACCGCCAGGTAGCAGGCGACCGCGAGGCCGTCGTCGGCCAGATAACCGGTCGCCTCCAGGCGGGCCCGCATCTGCTCAGGGCCGGTGAACGCCGGTGTCGTCGTGCGGTTCGCTGTTCCTTGGGCTGTCCCGTCCGTCGTGCGGTTCGCTGTTCCTTGGGCCGTGCCGTCCGTCGTGCCGTTCGCCGTCCTGTCCGGGGAGGCGGCCGACCCGGTGCCGGCCGACCCGCTGCCGGGCGGTGCGGGAACGGCACCGGCGGAACCCGCCGGGGCGGTCCGCCCCGGTGCGGTTCCGTGCGCCGACCGGGTCATCGTCCGCCTTCACCCCTCATGCCAGGTCCGCCGCCGCGACGACCGCCCTGCGGGTCAGGACCCGCGCCAGGTGCTCCCGGTACTCGGCGGACGCCGACAGGTCGGAGGCCGGACGGGTGCCCTCGGCGGCGTGTTCGGCGGCCGGGGCCACCGCCTCCCGTGCGGCGTCGGCACCCGCGAGAGCCGTCTCGCACGCGGTGGCGCGCACCGGGGTGGGCCCCATGTTCGACAGCCCTACTCGGGCCTCGACGATGTGGCCGTCGTCGCGCCGCACCATCGCGGCCACCCCGACCACGGCCCACGCCTGCGCGCTCAGCTGGAACTTCTCGTAGTGGAAGCCCCAGGCGTCCGCCTTGGGCACCCGCACCTCCACGAGCAGTTCGTCGCCGCGCAGCGCCGTCTGCAGGTAGTCGGTGAAGAACTCCCGGGCCGGGAGGGTCCGCCGCCCGTCCGGCCCCTGGAGGACCAGTTCCGCGTCCAGGGCGAGGACGGCGGCGGGCACGTCCCCGGCCGGGTCGGCGTGCGCGAGGGCGCCGCCGATCGTGCCGCGGTGGCGCACCGCCGGATCCGCCACCGTGGCCGTGGCGGCCGCCAGCAGCCCCGCGTGCCGCCGCACCAGAGGGTCGCGCACGACGTCGTGGTGCGAGGTGAGGGCGCCGATGACGAGGGTGTCCCCGTCGAGCCGCACCCCGCGCAGGACGGGGATGCGGCCGACGTCCACGACGAGTTCGGGGAAGGCGAGGCGCATCCGCAGGATCGGCAGCAGGCTCTGGCCGCCGGCCAGCACCTTCGCCTCGTCCCCGGCGAGGGCGAGCTGCCGCACCGCCTCCTCCACCGTGCGGGGCCTGGCGTAGTCGAACGACGCGGGAATCATGAGCCGCCCTCCTCCGGCCGGGCGGTCCGCGCGTCCCGCAGGGCCCGCCAGATCCGCTCCGGTGTGCACGGCATCCGCACGTCCGTGACGCCCAGCGGCCGCAGCGCGTCGACCACGGCATTGACCACCGCGGGGGTCGAGGCGATCGTCCCGGCCTCGCCGACGCCCTTGACGCCCAGCGGGTTGGTGGTCGCCGGCGTCTCGGTGCGGTCGGTGAGGAAGTCGGGCAGGTCGGCGGCGCAGGGCACCAGGTAGTCGGCCATGGTGCCGGAGACGAGGTTGCCGTCGTCGTCGTACACCGCCTCCTCGAAGAGGGCCTGGGCGATGCCCTGCGCGAGTCCGCCGTGCACCTGGCCCTCCACGATCATCGGGTTGACGACCGTGCCCACGTCGTCCACGCACACATAGGAGCGGATCCGCGCCCGGCCGGTCTCGGTGTCGACCTCCACCGCGCACAGGTGCGTGCCGTGGGGGTAGGAGAAGGCCTCCGGGTCCTCCACGTGCTCGGCGTTGATGGTCGGCTCCAGCCCGTCGGGCAGGTCGTGCGAGGTGAACGTGGCGAACGCCACTTCCTGGATGGTCTTGTGGACGTCCGGCGAACCCTTCACCGAGAAGACGCCGTTGGCGAAGTCCAGGTCGTCCTCGCTCGCCTCCAGCAGGTGCGCGGCGACCTTGCGGGCCTTGTCGACGACCTTCCGCGCCGCGCGGTGCACGGCCACGCCGCCGACGACCAGCGAGCGCGAGCCGTAGGTGTCCATGCCCTGCGGCACCGTGCGCGTGTCGCCGTGCAGCACCTCGACGTCCTCGAAGGGCACGCCCAGCACGTCCGCCGCGATCTGGCTCCAGCTCGTCACATGGCCCTGCCCGTGCGGGCTGGTGCCGGTCAGCACCTCCACCTTGCCGGTGGGCAGCATGCGGATGGACGCCGCCTCCCAGCCGCCCGCGCCGTAGCGCAGGTCGCGCAGGACGCGGCTGGGCGCGAGCCCGCACATCTCCGTGTACGTCGACACGCCGATGCCGAGCCGCACCGGGTCGCCGCGCCGCTCCCGCTCGCGCTGCTCGGCGCGCAGGTCGTCGTAGCCGAAGAGGGCGAGCGCCTTGTCCGTCGCCGACTCGTAGTCCCCGCTGTCGTAGGTGAGCCCGCCGATGGTCGTGTACGGGAACTCGCGGTGGCCGATCCAGTTGCGGCGGCGCACCTCCACCGGGTCCATGCCGATCTCGGCGGCGAGCTCGTCCATCATGCGCTCGATCGCGAACGTCGCCTCGGGGCGGCCCGCGCCGCGGTACGCGTCGGTGGGGGTTTTGGTGGTGAAGACGCCCGTGCAGGTGAAGTCGTAGGCGTCCATCTTGTAGATGCCGGGGAACATGAACGCCCCGAGCAGCGGGATGCCGGGCGTCACGATCATCAGATAGGCGCCCATGTCGGCGAGCAGCTCCACCTTCAGGCCGAGCAGCCTGCCCTCGCGCGTCGCGGCGAGTTCGAGGTCCTGGATCTGGTCGCGTCCGTGATGGGTGGCCAGATAGCCCTCCGACCGGGACTCCGTCCACTTCACGGGACGCCCGAGCCTGCGGGCGACGGCCAGGCCGAGCGCCTCCTCGGCGTACACCTGCAGTTTGGAGCCGAAGCCGCCCCCGACGTCCGGCGCGACCACCCGCAGGCGGTGCTCGGGGATGCCGGTGACGACGGACATCATCACGCGCACGATGTGCGGGATCTGTGTCGCCGAGTACAGGGTGTACTCGTCCGAAGCGCCCGGCGGGACGGCCACGACGGCCCGCGGTTCCATGGCGTTGGGGATGAGCCGCTGCTGCACGAAGCGGCGCCGCACCACCACGTCCGCCCGGGCGCGCACGCTCTCGTAGGGTTCGCCGGTGGCCAGCGGCCAGGTGTAGCAGCGGTTGGTGCCCTTGTCGGCGTGGACCAGCGGGGCGCCCTCGGCGAGCGCCGCCTCCATGTCGAGCACCGGGGGCAGCGGCTCGTAGTCGACGTCGATCGCCTCCAGCGCGTCGGCGGCCGCGTAGCGGTCCCGGGCGACGACGACGGCGACCGGGTCGCCGGTGTGGCGTACCTCGTCGACGGCGAGCGGCGGGTGCTCGGGCAGCACCATGTCCTCGGTGACGGGCCACGCGCACGGCAGCGACCCGAGCCCTTCGGCCAGGTCGCGGCCGCTGTACGCGGCGACGACACCCGGCCGCTCCAGGGCGGGAGCGACGTCGATCCGCTCGATCCGGGCGTGCGCCATCGGGCTGCGCAGGATCGCCATGTGCAGCAGGCCCGGGACGGTGATGTTGTCGGTCCAGTTGGTCCGGCCGGTCACCAGCCGGGCGTCCTCCTTGCGGACCCGGGCGCGGCCGACCTCGGGTTCGTGTCCGATCAGCTGGTCGGTCATACCGGCGCCCCGCTCCCCGCCGTGCTGGGCGCGGCGTGCTCGGCCTCGGCGCCGGGCTCGGGCGCCCGGCGCCGGCGTTCCTCCGCGGCGGCCGCGAGGACCGCGCGCACGATGTTCATATAGCCCGTGCAGCGGCAGAGGTTGCCCTCCAGGGCCTCGCGGACCTCCTCCGGCGTGGGGTCGGCGTTCTCCTTCAGCAGGTCGCGGGCGGCCATGATCATGCCGGGGGTGCAGAAGCCGCACTGCAGCGCGTGCTGCTCGCGGAACGCCCGCTGCAGCGGGTGCCACTCGCCGTCCGCGGAGGCCAGCCCCTGGATCGTCGTCACCTCGCAGCCGTCGGCCTGGACGGCGAGCACGGAGCAGCTCTTCACGCTCTCCCCGTCGAGGTCCACCGTGCAGGCTCCGCAGTTCGTGGTGTCGCATCCGACGGGGGTGCCGGTCAGACCGAGCCGGTCGCGCAGGTAGTGGACGAGCAGCAGACGGGGCTCCACCTCGTCCTCGTAGGCAGTGCCGTCCACCGTCACCGAGATGCGGGTCATGCGCCCTCCCAGAGGTGCTGTGAGGCATTTCCCCCGTTCTGCCCTGATATGCGCAACTGTAAGTCGCGCCAGGGGACAATGCGACGCCTCAGACGCGTCTTCAAGGGCACTGCCCGCCCCGGGGCGGGGAGGCGCGGCCCCCGCCGAGCGGAACCCCGAACGCGCCCGGCCCGGCCGGGAAGGCGCCTGCGCCGGTGCGTCGTACGGGCTAGATTCGGACGCGTGCTGCGCATCGTGGACGGCAGGAGCGGCGAAGCCGTGGAAGTGGACCCGGGGCGGCGCGTGCCGCTGCGGGTGGTGGCCCACACCGGCGCCCAGGGCGGTGCGACGGCGCTGCGGGTGCTGCTGCTGGCGGACGTACTGGCGCGCACCGCGGAGGGCTGGGGCGGGCAGGTGCTGGTCGCCGTGGCCGGCCCGGCCGACCCCGTACGGGACGCCGCCGCGGCGGCGATGGGCATCAGGCCCCGCGCGGCCCGCGGCGCCGACCTGCGTGAGGCGGAGAAGGCGCTCGCCGGGCCGGCCCGGGTGCACGTCGTCCCGGCGGACACCCGCACGGACACGGGCACGGACACCGGGGCCCTGCGCCTGGACGTCGGGCCGGTCGCCCCGCACGAGGCGGCCGCCGGTCCGGCCCTGCGGCTGGCGCTGCTCCGTCTGGACCGCCGGGACCGTGCGGAACCGACCCCGCGCGCCCTCGCGGCGGCGGACGCCGACCTGAGCCGCTGGCGCGGCGCGGTGGCCCGCTGGGCCGAGGCGCCGTCCAGGCCGATGAGCGCCGAGTACGCCGAACGCCTCCAAGCGGCCCTGGACGCGGATCTCGACACCGCCGGCTGCCTGGCCGTCCTCGACCGGCTGGAGGAGGAGGCCGCACTGCCGGACGGCTCGCGTTTCGAGACGTTCGCCCATGCGGACCGCGTGCTGGCCCTGGAACTGACCCGTGAGATCGGCGGGGCGGGATCGTGAGGCGCCGTACCGGTACGCAAGCCCCGCGACGGCTGGTCGTGCTGCGGCACGCCAAGTCCGCCTGGCCCCCGGACGTCCCCGACCACGACCGCCCGCTCGGCCCCCGCGGCCGCCGCGACGCCCCGGCGGCGGGCCGCTGGCTGCGCGAGGCGGGGCACACCCCCGACCTGGTGATCTGCTCGACCTCCCGGCGCACCCGGGAGACCTGGGAACTCGCCGCCGAGGCCCTCGCGGCCGCACCGCCCCCGCCGGTGCGCCTCGACGAACGGGTCTACGCGGCCACCGCCCGCGCCCTCCTCGACGTCCTGCGCGAAGCTCCCGACGCCGCCGGGACCCTCCTGCTGGTCGGCCACAACCCGGGGGTGCAGGACCTTGTCCTCCGCCTGACGGGCGAGGCCCGCGCCGACGCCCTGCGCCGCGCCGCCGACACGTTCCCGACCGCCGCCCTCGCCGTTCTCACCTGGCCCGCGCCCTGGTCCGCGCTGGCCCCGGAACACGCCCGTCTCGAGGACTTCGCGGTCCCGCGCGGCTGAGCGGAACGGGCCGGGGTCGGCGGTCCGCCGGACGGCGGCAGCGGCCACCAGCCGACGCGGGCCGCCACCGGCAGGTGGTCGCTGCCCGTGGCCGGCAAGGTCCACGCCCTCTTCGGGTCCACGCCCTCTTCGGGTGCACGCCCTCTTCGGGTCCACGCCCCTGACCGGGATCTGATCGATCCGCGCCACGGGGAAGGATGCCTCCGGTGCGGCGCTCCGGGCGCGGCGTTTCCCGCGTGGCCGCGATTCACCGCGGGGAGCCGGCCCTCAGGCCGGGCATCCGCGCCTCGGCCACCCTCCCGGGACAGAA
>NZ_JBYIQP010000126.1:0-12311 GCF_057707665.1 Actinacidiphila sp. bgisy167
GGCCGGGGCATCCTCGGAGGCAACCGATGACCACCGCGTATCCCGTCAACGGCAGCGAGCTGACGGTCAAGCACCGCCGCACCACCGCTCTGGACGCGTTGGACCTGCGGCTCGGCCGCGGCGTCCACGGCCTGCTCGGCCCCAACGGGGCCGGGAAGACCTCCCTCATACGCGTGCTGGCCACGGTGGCCCCGTACCAGGGCGGGCGGCTGGAGCTGCTCGGCCACGACCCGACGACACATCGGGGGCGGACGGCCATCCGGCGGCGGCTGGGCTATCTGCCGCAGGAGTTCGGCTACTACCCGGGGTTCACCGTGCGCGAGTTCGTCGCCTACGCGGCCTGGCTGAAGGAGATGCCGGCCGCCGAGGTGCCCGACGCCGTCGAGCGGGCGGTGGCACGGGTCGGTCTGGAGGACCGGATCGACCGGCGGATCAAGACCCTCTCGGGCGGCATGGTGCGCCGGGTGGGCATCGCGCAGGCCATCGTCAACGACCCGGACGTGCTGCTGCTCGACGAGCCCACGGCCGGTCTCGACCCCGAGCAGCGGGTCGACTTCCGCGCCCTGCTGCGGGAGCTGGGCGCGCACGCGACCGTGCTGGTCTCGACCCACCTCGTGGAGGACGTGGCCGCCGCGTGCACGGAGGTGACGCTGCTGTCCGGCGGACGGGGAGCCTTCCGCGGTACGCCGCGGGAACTGGCGGCGGCGTGGGACGGTGAGGCTGCCGGGGACAGCCCGATCGAGCGCGGCTACAGCGCGGTGCTGAGGCGTCACCGCCTCCGGACGGGCCAGGGGGTCACGGCATGACCGCCCTCGCTCTGCGCCCGCCGGTGTCCCTCGCCCGAACCGAACTGCGGCGCGGCACGGGACCGTGGGCGGGCGCCGTCATCGCGGCCGTGGTGGCGTTCAACCTGTTCGTCCAGCGCTACCGGCTGGGGGACAACTGGACCGACGCGCAGCAGATGCTCCGGCACTTCAGCGTGCTGGCCGGCGGAGCGGTCGCGCTGGCCGCGGGGTGCTGGCAGGGCGGGCGTGAGCGCCGCTGCGGGACGGGCGAGCTGTTCGCGTCGGCGGCCCGGACGCCGCTTGCGCGGGCTCTGGCGGCGTGCCTGCCCGCCGTGCTGTGGCCGGTCTGCGGTTACCTGCTGCCGGCGGTGGCGGCCCTGGGGGCGATCTGGCCGTACGCCGGTTTCGGGCAGCCCTCCTGGAGCATGGTGTTCCAGGACGTCGTGTCGTTCGGCGCCCTGGGGGCGCTGGGCTTCGCGGTCGGCGGGGCGCTGCGGTGGCGGATGGCCGCGCCGCTTGTGGGCCTGGTCGGTTTCGTGGCGCTGGGCTACACCCAGAACGCCGATGGATCGGTCAAGTGGCTCACTCCGGCGGGCTACGGCTTCGGAGAGCGCCCCACGTGGGCGTTCGGGCTGCTGTGCGCGGTGTGGATGGCCGGACTCGCGGTCTGCGCGATGCTGGCCGGTCACGCACGGCGGCGGACGGTCGCCCTCGTGCCTCTGCTGGCGGCTGCCGTGGCGGCGGCGTTCCTTTGCCGGGGCGGCGAAGACCTGTGGCGGCCCGTGCCGGCCGCCTCCGCCCAGGTCTGCGGCTCGGGCACACCGGTGGTGTGCGTCCGGGCCGAACACGCCTCGGCCCTGCCCGCCGTACAGGCCGTGGTGGCCCGGATCGACGCCAGGCTCGACGGCGTGCCCGGCGCGCCCGTCCGCTACCGCGAGAGCGCTGCCTCGGAGAGCGCACCGTCACGGGAAGTCAGGTTCCAGCTTTACGGAGGGCTCTTCCGGAGCCGCCTCGGCGACAGCGACATGCTCTACCGCGACCTGGCGTACTTCGTGGCCTTCCGGAACTGCCCAGCTCGGTACACCGACCGCCCCGGCAACCCCGCCGCCGAGCATGCGGCGCTGAGCTGGCTGGGTGTGGAGCGACCCGTGACGGCAGCGGCGGAGACCCGGGCGGCCGACCGCCTGCGCGCCGCGTCCGCCGAACAGCGCCGGGCCTGGCTCGGACGCTATCTGCGCGCCGTCGGCTCCTGCGACACCGGCGTGGTCGAGGCGCCCTGAGCGCGGACCCCGCCGCGGCCCTCGCCCCACCCGCCCGAACCGATCGAGGAACCGTGAACCCCAGACCGACCCTTTTGTGCCTCTACGCCCGCTCACGCGGTCTGCCGGGAGCGGCGACCGCCCTGGCCGTGCTGCTCATCGCGAACTCCTGGATCGCGGGCTGGGTGATCGACCGCCCGCTCTTCGAGCGGACCAGCGGTGTGCCCTTGTTCGTCCTTCTGCCGATCCTGACCGCGGCGATCACCGTGGGCAGCCTGCACAGCCCCTCCGTCGAGCTGGACCGCTGCGCGCCGCTTCCATGGTGGCGCTGGCGCGCGGCGCACATCCTGACCGCCACCACCGCGTCCTGCTGTCTCGGCCTGGCGGCGCCGAACGCGGCATACGGCTTCGGCGCCGAGACGGCGATCCGGGGAGTCCTGGGCTTCACCGGCCTGGCCTGCGCCGGAGCCGTCCTGCTCGGTGCCCGCCTGAGCTGGGCGCCCCCGATGGTCTACGGATTGGGTGTCCTTCTCGCCGCCCCCCGGACCCCCGGCGGAGCGGCCGCGGTGTGGGCCTGGTCGATGCAGCCCGGCGCGCAGTCCGCGCCATGGGTGACGGCCGGCGCCCTCTTCGTGGGCGGGGTCGCCCTGGTGACGGTCCGGGGACCGGCCCGCGCCCGCGGGCACTGACACCCGGCCCGCCCCTCCCGCGGGACCGCCTCGTTACGCTGGGTCCATGTACGCGAACGATGAGGCACGACCCGTCACGCTCGACCGGCGTGACGGGCCGTACGGCGAGGTCGCACTGCGGCGCAGCGGCGGACGGTACGAGATCATCGCCAACGGCACCTTCCTGATGGACACCTCCGACGGACGCTCCGAGCGCCTGCTGGTCGACGCTGCGCTGGGCGCCCTCCCCGCGGGCCGGGCCGACCTGTCGGTGCTGATCGGCGGCCTGGGGGTGGGCTTCTCCCTCGCGCGGGCGGCGGCCGAGCCGCGGTGGGCGCGGATCGCGGTCGCCGAGCGGGAGCGGGCGGTGGTCGAGTGGCACCGCACGGGCCCGCTGGCGGAGTTCTCCGAGCACGCGTTGCAGGACCCGCGGGTGAGCGTGGTCGAGGGCGATCTGGTGGCGTATGTCCACGAGGCGGACGTGACGTACGACGCACTCTGCCTGGACATCGACAACGGCCCCGACTGGACGGTCACCGAGGGCAACGGCGGCCTGTACGGCCCGACGGGACTGGCGGCCTGCCGGGAGCGGCTCGAACCCGGCGGCGTACTGGCGGTATGGTCGGCGCAGCCGTCCGCCGCGTTCGACGACGCGTTGCGGGCGGCGCGGTTCACGCAGGTCCGGACCATTGAGATCCCGGTGGACCGGGGCGTTCCGGATGTCGTGCACCTGGCAAGAAAGCCCGCGTAGCCGCGGCGTCGCCCCGCCTCGTACGCTGCTGCGCAACGCACACGACCATGGGGGACCCCACATGGACAGCACACAGCCGACGACCGCCGACGCCGCGGCGGTGGCGGCCACTCCCGGGGCGCAGCGCCGCGTACTGGTGGTGGAGGACGACGCCACGATCACCGACGCCATTGCGGCGCGGCTGCGGGCGGAGGGCTTCCAGGTCCGCAGCGCGAGCGACGGCCCGGCCGCCGTGGAGACCGCCGCCTCCTGGCAGCCCGACCTCCTCGTCCTCGACGTCATGCTCCCCGGCTACGACGGCCTGGAGGTCTGCCGCCGTGTGCAGGCGTCGCGCCCGATCCCGGTGCTGATGCTGACCGCACGCGACGACGAGACCGACATGCTCGTCGGCCTCGGCGTGGGCGCCGACGACTACATGACCAAGCCCTTCTCGCTGCGCGAACTGGTCGCCCGGGTGCATGTTCTGCTGCGCCGCGTGGAGCGCGCCACGATCGCCGCCCGCGACCCGCGCGGCGCCAACATGCAGCTCGGCGACCTGGAGATCGACAACGCCCAGCGCCGGGTCCGGGTCCGGGGCGCCGACGTGCATCTGACCCCGACCGAGTTCGACCTGCTGGTCTGCCTGGCCCAGCAGCCGCGCGCGGTGCTCTCCCGGGAGCAGCTGCTCGCCGAGGTGTGGGACTGGGCGGACGCCTCCGGCACCCGCACCGTCGACAGCCACGTCAAGGCCCTGCGGCGGAAGATCGGCGCGGAGCGCATCCGCACCGTGCACGGCGTCGGCTACGCGCTCGAGACGCCCACGCCGTGAGCCCTTACAGCGCGCCGCGCCCGCCGAAGCTGCGGAAACGCGTCTGGGCCGCGCTGAGGCCGTACGACCCCTTCCGGTCGATCAAGGCGGCACTGCAGTACCTGGTGCTGGCCTCCGTGCTGATCACCACGGGCCTGATCATCGTCGCGATGCACTCGGCGACCGAGATCCGGATCATCACGATCTTCTCGATCATCGCCTCGCTGCTGATCTCGCAGCTGGTGGCGCACGGACTGACCGCGCCGCTGCGCGAGATGACCTCGGTGGCCAGCGCCATGGCGCGCGGCGACTACAGCCGGCGGGTCACCGCGGCGCGCCGCGACGAGGTCGGCGAGCTCGCCGAGACCTTCAACGGGATGGCCGCCGACCTGGAGGCCGTCGACCGGCACCGCAAGGAGCTGGTGGCGAACGTCTCCCATGAGCTGCGCACCCCGATCGCGGCGCTGCGCGCGGTCCTGGAGAACGTCGTGGACGGGGTGAGCGACGCCGACCCGGAGACCATGCGCACCGCGCTGCAGCAGGCGGAGCGGCTGAGCCTGCTCGTCACCCACCTGCTCGACCTCTCCCGGCTGGACAACGGCGTCGTGCCGCTGGACGCCAAGCGCTTCGAGGTCTGGCCCTATCTGTCGGCCGTCATCAAAACCGCCGGCCTCGGCCTGCAGGGCTCCCCGGCGCCGGGGAGCCGGGCGCGCAAGGACGTCCACCTGCACCTGGACGTCTGGCCGCCGGAGCTGACCGCGTACGCGGACGCCGAGCGGCTGCACCAGGTGGTCGCCAATCTGATCGACAACGCCGTCAAGCACAGCCCGCCCAGCGGCCGGGTCACCGTGCGCGCCCGGCGCGGCACCGGGCCGGGCAGCCTCGACCTGGAGGTCCTGGACGAGGGCCCGGGCATACCGGAGTCCGAGCGCACCCGCGTCTTCGAGCGCTTCAACCGCGGCACCGCCGGACCGGGCGACGGCGGAACGGGGCTGGGGCTGGCGATCGCGCGATGGGCGGTGGACCTGCACGGCGGACGCATCGCGGTGGCCGAGTCCCCCCGCGGCTGCCGGATCCGCGTCACCCTTCCGGGGTCCGCCCCGGCGCAGGCTTGACACCGGAGGCCGGGCCGGACGCAGGCCGAACGCAGGCCGAACGCCGCCCGCACACCGCCCGGGTATGCGGGCGGACGTTGCCAGAGGCAACCGGAGTAGTCGATTCAGCACCTCATTCCCGCCAAACTCCGCCTCGAAACCGTCTTTTCGATGTGACTTAGGCGACGACTGGGCTCCCCGCCTGCAGGAAACGCCCGGGTAGGCGTAGCCTTTATTTCCGCTGTCCATCACCTTGTGAAGCGGAAGAGGGCGGTTGCCGCCGTGTCGCCACACCCGAATAGCTCGAGCTCCCCCGACCTCCGGTCGGGCGGTACCCCCGGGACCGAAACCGATGGGCAGGGCCAGGGCCCTGCCGCCGGATTCGGGCCCAACGAGTGGCTTGTCGATGAGATCTACCAGCAGTACCTCCAGGACCCGAACTCGGTGGACCGAGCCTGGTGGGACTTCTTCGCCGATTACAAGCCGGGAGCGGATACGGGCTCCGCAGTCGCCTCGGGCCAGCCTCAGCCGGCCCCCTCAGCGCCGCCTGCCGCCCCTCCGGCCGCACCCGCTGCCGCGGCGCCCGCCGCGCCGCCGGTGACGCCTGCCGCCCCCGCGCCGGCGCCTGCCGCGCCCGCCGCTCCGGCCCCCGCCAAGCCCGCCGTGGTGAAGCCCACCCCGGCGCAGCCGCAGCCGACCGCCAAGGCGGCCCCGGCCACCGAGGCGCCGCAGGGCCCGGAGTACGTGACGCTGCGCGGCCCGTCCGCGGCCGTGGCGAAGAACATGAACGCCTCCCTGGAGCTGCCCACGGCCACGTCCGTGCGCGCCATCCCGGTGAAGCTGCTGTTCGACAACCGCATCGTCATCAACAACCACCTCAAGCGCGCCCGCGGCGGCAAGGTCTCCTTCACCCACATCATCGGCTACGCCATGGTGCAGGCGCTGAAGATCATGCCTGCGATGAACTGGTCGTACACGGAGAAGGACGGCAAGCCGACGCTGGTCAAGCCCGACCACGTCAACCTGGGCCTCGCCATCGACCTGGTCAAGCCCAACGGCGACCGCCAGCTGGTCGTCGCGGCCATCAAGAAGGCCGAGACCCTCAACTTCTTCGAGTTCTGGCAGGCCTACGAGGACATCGTCCGCCGCGCCCGCGTCGGCAAGCTGACGATGGACGACTTCTCGGGCGTCACGGTCTCGCTCACCAACCCCGGCGGCATCGGCACCGTCCACTCGGTGCCGCGCCTGATGCCCGGCCAGTCGGTGATCCTCGGCGTCGGCTCGATGGACTACCCCGCCGAGTTCCAGGGCACCTCGCAGGACACCCTGAACAAGCTGGGCATCTCCAAGGTCATGACGCTGACCAGCACCTACGACCACCGGGTCATCCAGGGTGCCGCGTCGGGCGAGTTCCTGCGCATCATGAACCAGCTCCTGCTGGGCGAGAACGACTTCTTCGACGACATCTTCAAGGCGCTGCGCATCCCCTACGAGCCGGTCCGCTGGCTCAAGGACATCGACGCCAGCCACGACGACGACGTCACCAAGGCCGCCCGCGTCTTCGAGCTGATCCACTCCTACCGGGTCCGCGGCCACGTCATGGCCGACACCGACCCGCTGGAGTACAAGCAGCGCAAGCACCCGGACCTGGACATCACCGAGCACGGGCTCACCCTGTGGGACCTCGAGCGCGACTTCGCGGTCGGCGGCTTCGCCGGCAAGTCGATGATGAAGCTGCGCGACATCCTCGGCGTGCTGCGCGACTCGTACTGCCGCACCGTCGGCATCGAGTTCATGCACATCCAGGACCCGCTGCAGCGCAAGTGGATCCAGGACCGCGTCGAGCGCCCGCACACCAAGCCCGAGCGCGACGAGCAGCTGCGCATCCTGCGCCGGCTCAACGCCGCCGAGGCCTTCGAGACGTTCCTGCAGACCAAGTACGTCGGGCAGAAGCGCTTCTCCCTGGAGGGCGGCGAGTCCGTCATCCCGCTGCTCGACGCCGTCATCGACGCGGCCGCCGAGTCGCGTCTGGACGAGGTCGTCATCGGCATGGCCCACCGCGGCCGGCTCAACGTGCTCGCCAACATCGTCGGCAAGTCGTACGCGCAGATCTTCCGCGAGTTCGAGGGCAACCTCGACCCGAAGTCGATGCACGGCTCCGGCGACGTGAAGTACCACCTGGGCGCCCAGGGCACCTTCACCGGTCTGGACGGCGAGCAGATCACCGTCTCGCTGGCCGCCAACCCCTCGCACCTGGAGGCGGTCGACCCGATCGTCGAGGGCATCGCCCGCGCCAAGCAGGACGTCATCGGCAAGGGCGGCACGGACTTCACCGTCATGCCGGTCGTCCTCCACGGCGACGCGGCCTTCGCCGGCCAGGGCGTCGTCGCCGAGACGCTCAACATGTCGCAGCTGCGCGGCTACCGCACCGGCGGCACCGTGCACGTGGTGATCAACAACCAGGTCGGCTTCACCGCCGCCCCGGAGTCCTCGCGCTCGTCGATGTACAGCACCGACGTCGCGCGCATGATCGAGGCGCCGATCTTCCACGTCAACGGCGACGACCCGGAGGCCGTGGTCCGCGTCGCGCGGCTGGCCTTCGAGTTCCGCCAGGCGTTCAACAAGGACGTCGTCATCGACCTCATCTGCTACCGCCGCCGCGGTCACAACGAGGCCGACAACCCGTCCTTCACCCAGCCGCTGATGTACGACCTCATCGACAAGAAGCGCTCGGTGCGCAAGCTCTACACCGAGTCCCTCATCGGTCGCGGCGACATCACCCTGGAAGAGGCCGAGCAGGTCCTGCAGGACTACCAGGGCCAGCTGGAGAAGGTTTTCACCGAGGTCCGCGAGGCGACCGCGCCGGCCGCCGCGCAGCAGCAGCAGACCCAGGCCGCCGGTCCGGAGTTCCCCGTCCCGGTGGACACCGCGATCAGCCCGGAGACCGTCAAGCGGATCGCCGCCTCGCAGGTCAACATCCCGGAGCGGATCACCGTCCACCCGCGTCTGCTGCCGCAGCTGCAGCGCCGCGCTGCCATGGTCGAGGACGACACCATCGACTGGGCCATGGGCGAGACCCTCGCCGTCGGCTCCCTGCTGATGGAGGGCACCCCGGTCCGCCTCGCCGGCCAGGACTCCCGCCGCGGCACCTTCGGCCAGCGGCACGCCGTCCTGGTCGACCGGGAGACCGGCGAGGACTACACCCCGCTGCTCTACCTCTCCGAGGACCAGGCCCGCTTCAACGTCTACGACTCGCTGCTCAGCGAGTACGCGGCGATGGGCTTCGAGTACGGCTACTCGCTGGCCCGCCCGGACGCGCTGGTCGCCTGGGAGGCCCAGTTCGGCGACTTCGTCAACGGCGCCCAGACCGTCGTCGACGAGTTCGTCAGCTCGGCCGAGCAGAAGTGGGGCCAGACCTCCGGCGTCACCCTGCTGCTGCCGCACGGCTACGAGGGCCAGGGCCCCGACCACTCCTCCGCCCGCATCGAGCGCTTCCTGCAGCTGTGCGCGCAGAACAACATGACGGTCGCGGTCCCGACCACCCCGGCGAACTACTTCCACCTCCTGCGGTGGCAGGTCCACAACCCGCACCACAAGCCGCTCATCGTCTTCACCCCGAAGTCGATGCTGCGTCTGAAGGCGGCGACCTCGAAGACGGCGGAGTTCACCTCCGGCCAGTTCCAGCCGGTCATCGGCGACCCGCACTTCACCTCCGGCGCCGGCCGGCCCGAGGACGTCCGCAAGGTCGTCTTCTGCTCCGGCAAGGTCTACTACGACCTCGTCGCCGAGCGGGAGAAGCGCGGCGCCTTCGACACCGCCTTCATCCGCATCGAGCGCCTCTACCCGCTGCCGGGTGCGGAGATCCAGGCGGCCCTGGCCCCCTTCACCAAGGCCCAGAAGTACGTCTGGGCCCAGGAGGAGCCGGCCAACCAGGGTGCCTGGCCGTTCATCGCCCTCAACCTGATCGACCACCTCGACCTGGTGCTCGGCGCCGCGCCCGACAACGCCGACCGGCTGCGTCGTGTGTCGCGTCCGTCCTCCTCGTCGCCGGCGGTCGGTTCCGCCAAGCGGCACCAGCAGGAGCAGGAGCAGCTGGTGCACGAGGTCTTCGAGCTCTGACGCCCGAAGCGCCCGACGCCGTACGCGGGGGCCCCGCACTCGTCGAGTCGAGTGCGGGGCCCCCGCGCGTCCGCGGACCGCGGGGCGCGGTCCGCGGGGGCAGCCCCGGGAGCGGTCCGCGGGAGTACCTATCCTGGCCTGGTACGTCACCCTTCGACCCTGACCGGAGCACCCCTTGTACTTCACCGACCGCGGCATCGAGGAGCTGGAGAGCCGGCGCGGCGAGGAGGAGGTCACCTTCGAGTGGCTCGCCGAGCGGCTGCGGGAGTTCGTCGACCTCAACCCGGAGTTCGAGATCCCGGTGGAGCGGCTGGCGACCTGGCTGGCCCGGCTCGACGACGAGGACGAGGAGTGAGCGCACACCCCGCGCCCCTCGCCCATCCGTCCCTCGCCCGTCCGTCCCTCCCCCAGCCGGTCGTCCGGCCGCGGTGACCTCGGGGGGCGGAGGCCCGGCGCGCGGGGTTCCCTTGACTTCCGCGTCACGCGATATATCGTGTCTATCGAGAGACGCGATATGTTGCGTTGTCGGCGGTGTCCCGGGGTGCCCGGGTGCCTCGGAGGAGGGCGAGATGAGCGGAACACCCGACTCGCGGGAGTGGACGGTCACCGAGCCGCACAAGATGGTGTTCGACGGGAGCGTCGACACCCTGCACGTGCGGATCGTCAACGGGGCCGTCAACGTGGTCGGCGTCGAGGAGGGACCTGCCCGGCTGGAGGTGAGCGAGCTCGACGGCCCGCCGCTGATCGTGTCCCACGAGGGGGGCACGCTCACCGTCAGCTATGAGGACCTGCCTTGGAAGGGCCTGCTCAAGTGGCTCGACCGCAAGGGCTGGCGGCGGCACGCCGTCGTCTCGCTCGCGGTCCCGCAGCGCACTGATGTGTCGGTCGGCGTGGTCGGGGCGAGCGCCGTGGTCTCCGGTATCTGCGACCGCGCCACCGTGCGGGGCGTCAACGGCGACATCACCCTGGTCGGCCAGGCCGGACCGGTGACCGCCGAGACGGTCGCGGGGAACGTGGAGGCCCAGGCGGTCTCCGGCGACCTGCGCGTCAACACCGTCTCGGGCGACCTGACCGTGGTCGAGGGCAACGGCGCCAGCGTCAAGGCCGACTCGGTCAGCGGCAACATGGTGCTCGATCTGGACCCGCGCAGCGGCGCCGACGTCCGCCTGACCTCCGTCTCCGGTGAGATCGCGATCCGCATCCCCGACCCCGCGGACGCCGAGGTGGACGCCAACACCACCAGCGGCCACGTCAGTTGCGCCTTCGACGAGCTGCGGGTGACCGGGCAGTGGGGCGCCAAGCGGATCTCCGGCCGGATGGGGACCGGCGGCTCCCGGCTCAAGGCCACCACCGTGTCGGGTGCGATCGCGCTGCTGCGCCGCCCACCGCGGGAGGACCACGGACCCACGGACGCGGACCCGTTCCGGAAGGACGTCTGATGGCCCCCGTCTTCGCCCACGGCCGGCTCCGCCTCTACCTGCTGAAGCTGCTGGACGAGGCGCCCCGCCACGGCTACGAGGTGATCCGGCTGCTGGAGGAGCGCTTCGACGGCCTGTACGCCCCCTCCGCCGGAACCGTCTACCCGCGGCTCGCAAAGCTGGAGAAGGAGGGCCTGGTCACCCACTCCACCGAGGGCGGCCGCAAGGTGTATTCGATCACCGACGCGGGCCGCGCGGAACTCGCCTCGCGCAGCGAGGAGATCGTTGATCTGGAGAACGAGATCCGCGACTCCGTCTCCACGCTGGCCGCCGAGATCCGCGAGGACGTCCGCGGCGCGGCGGGAGACCTGCGGCGCGAGATCCGGGCGGCAGCGCAGCAGGCGGCGCACAGCCGGCCCGCTCCCTCCCCGGCCGACTGGAAGGAGCAGGTGCGCCGCTCGAAGGAGGAGATCCGGCAGGCCCGCGAGGAGGCCCGCTCCGCCAAGCGCGCCGCCCGGGAGGCCCAGGACGCCGCCAGGGTCGAGATGCAGCGCATCGCACGCCGCGTCCAGGAGGAGGTCCAGGACCACGTACGGCGCGGCGACTGGCAGACCGGCGTCCGGGAGGGGCTGGCGGAACTCACCCGCGAGCTCGGCCAGTTCGGCCGCGCCGCCACCTGGCCGCCGCAGGGAAGGCCCGAACCCGCGCAGGCGCCCGAGTGGGCGGCCGAGGACGCCGCCGCGACCGGGGAGCCGGCCCGCGACCTGGAACGCCTGCTGGACCGCTTCCGCGACGACGTCCGCGACGCCGCCCGCGACAACGGCGTGGACGCCGAGCAGCTGCGCGAGGTACGCCGCCACCTGTCCACCGCGGCGGCCCACATCGGTGTCGTCCTGCGCGGCGGGCGCCAGGACCACCGGTAGCCCGGCGGAGCGCCGCCCCACCCGGTGCGGGGCGGTGCCGCACGCGGAACGCGCGTCACCGCAGCCCTTGCGCGCCGGTGTCGCGGTGCGAGCCGGACCCGTGCCCCGGACCTGTACCAGGGGCGGGTACGCCCCCCTTGCGCCGCCCCGGCGCACCGTCTGGCCGGAGGGCGTGGGGAGCACCGGCGGCACCGCCTCTGGCGCCGCGGGCGCACGCGGGTACATGATTCGCCGGTGAAGATCGCCATGTGGGCCCTGGTGTGCCTTGCCCTGCTGTGGACCGTCATCCCCGGCGTGGCGGCCCTCACCGCCGGTCGGGTGCTCGCCTTCCGGCCCGACCGGGTGCTGCGCCCCGCGCTGTGGGGCACAGGGCGGCTGTGCCTGGCCGCGGGCGCCGTCCTGGCCGGTCTGATGAGCCGCTTCACGGTGGCGGTCGGGGACGTCCTGGGTGGTGCCGTGCTGGTGTGCCTGCTGGCCCATGCACTGTTCTCCCGGCGCTCGAGGCAG
>NZ_JBYIQP010000127.1:0-11963 GCF_057707665.1 Actinacidiphila sp. bgisy167
AAGCTGACCTGCGGAAACGATCTTCGCCGCCGCCCCGGAGCAGGCCTCGGGCGCCCGCCTAGACCGGCGGTCGCCGCACGTACCACCGCCCTCCCGGCGGAGCGCCCCCCAGCGGGTTCGTAGACTGCCCGTCATGCGAATGGACCCCGCGGTCGAAGTGACGGGACTCGTCAAGCGGTACGGCGCCAAGACCGCGGTGGACGGTCTCGACCTCGCCGTCGCCCGGGGCACCGTGACCGCCGTGCTCGGACCCAACGGAGCCGGAAAGACCACCACCGTCGAAACCTGCGAGGGATACCGCCGTCCGGACGCCGGCCGGGTGCGGGTGCTGGGGCTCGACCCCGTGCGGGAGGCCGCCGCGCTGCGGCCCCGGATCGGCGTCATGCTGCAGTCGGGCGGCGTCTACGCCGGCGCCCGCGCCGAGGAGATGCTGCGCCACACCGCGAAGCTGCACGCCGCCCCCGTCGACCCGGCCCTGCTGATCGAACGGCTCGGCCTGGAGTCCTGCGGCCGCACCCCGTACCGCCGGCTCTCCGGCGGCCAGCAGCAGCGCCTGGCGCTCGCAATGGCCGTCGTGGGCCGCCCGGAGCTAGTGTTCCTGGACGAGCCGACGGCGGGACTGGACCCGCAGGCCCGCCGCGGCACCTGGGAGCTGGTCCGCGAGCTGCGCGCCGACGGCGTCACCGTCGTCCTGACGACGCACTCCATGGACGAGGCCGAGCAGCTCGCGGACTACGTCGCGATCATCGACAAGGGCCGGGTGATAGCGAGCGGCACCCCCGAGGAGCTGTGCCGCGGCGGCGCGGAGAACACTCTGCGCTTCTCCGGCCGTCCGGGCCTCGACCTGACCTCCCTGCTCAAGGCGCTGCCCGACGACTCCGCCGCCGTCGAGCTCACCCCCGGCGCCTACCGGGTCGAGGGCAAGGTCGATCCGCAGCTGCTGGCCACCGTCACCTCCTGGTGCGCCCAGCACGGGGTGATGCCGGACCGCCTCGCGGTCGAGCGGCGCACCCTGGAGGACGTCTTTCTGGAGCTGACCGGCAAGGAGCTGCGTTCGTGACCGCCACCGGCACTTTCACCCCTGCCCCCGGCGCGGCTCCGCTGCTGCGGATGATCGGTGCGCAGACCGCGCTGGAGACCCGGATGCTGCTGCGCAACGGCGAGCAGCTGCTGCTGACCGTCGTCATCCCCACCTTGCTGCTGGTCCTCTTCAGCTCCGTCGACATCGTGGACACCGGCGCCGGTGAGGCCGTCGGCTTCCTCGCTCCCGGCGTCCTCGCGCTGGCGGTGATGTCCACCGCCTTCACCGGCCAGGCCATCGCCACCGGCTTCGAGCGGCGCTACGGCGTCCTGAAGCGGCTCGGCGCCACCCCGCTGCCGCGCTGGGCGCTGATGACCGCCAAGACCGGCTCCGTGCTGGTCACCGAAGTCCTGCAGATCGTCCTGCTCACCGTGATCGCGTTCGCCCTGGGCTGGTCGCCGCACGGCAATCCGTTCGCGGTGCTCCTGCTCCTCGTCCTGGGCACGGCGGCCTTCTCCGGCCTCGGTCTGCTCATGGCCGGCACACTGCGCGCCGAGGCCACGCTCGCCGCCGCCAATCTGGTCTTCCTGCTGCTGCTCGTCGGCGGCGGGGTGATCGTGCCGTTGGACCGGTTCCCGGACGCGGCGCGCTCCACCCTGGAACTGCTGCCTATCTCGGCCCTCTCGGACGGCCTTCGCGACGTCCTGCAGCATGGCGCGGGGATGCCATGGGGCGACCTCGGCATCCTCGCCGTGTGGGCCGCGGTGGGGCTCGGAGCGGCGGCGCGCTGGTTCAGGTGGGAGTGACGCAGTCCACGAAGCGGGCGAAGCCGGTGCCCTGGCCCTCGTCCAGGGCGAGGAAGCCGCTTTCCGGGCCGTGGCTGGCCAGCAGGCACATGTCGTAGCGCACCGTGGTGGGCAGCTCGGTGGAGCCGTCGGTGCGGTAGCGGTGGGTGCCCGTGAGCTGGCAGGAGTCGTAGCGCACGAGCGGCCCGCGCGGACCGAGCGTGTAGCGGTGGGCGCGCAGCCCGGGGGCGAAGGGCTTGAAGGCGTTGGCGGTGTCGTCGCAGTCGTTGAAGTGCACCGTGCCGCCGCCCCACTCGCAGTCGATCACCACGGTGTCGGCGTTGCGCAGCTCGAAGCGGATGTCCTCGGCGTGGAAGCGCTGCACGGAACTGAAGTGCCGCCTGCGCGGGAAGCGGAAGAACGTGCTCTCGTAGCCGTAGTCGGGGTGGGGCGTGGGGCGGCGCCCGGTGACGATGTAGCTCCCGGCACGGCAGGTGACCGAGCCGCCGTAGGGGAACTCCAGGAAGTTGCCCCACTCATAGGTGACGTTCATGTCCGTGAACCAGTAGTTGAGGAACTGGTCCTGCTGCTCCGGGTTCTCCGAGCGCTTGGACAGGCCCGAGTAGAGGAACGCCTTGCGGTAGGCGCCGCCCACCCGGCAGGCCTCCCAGCGCATCTCGGAGTTGGTGTTGGTGCCGTCCAGGGCGATGCCGTACTCCCACTCCCCCATCCACTCGCAGTCGGTGAAGCGGTAGTTCGCCGCGCCGCCGGTGGAGTAGGAGGAGAAGAAGGAGGCGCCCGGGGTGCCGGAGGTGAAGCGCAGCCCCTCGAAGGCGATGTTCTGCCACATGTCGTCGTTGCGGCAGAGGAAGGCGCCGGCGGGATCCCGTGGCGCGAAGACGATCTCGCTGATGCGCAGGCCCGCGCCGCGAAAGCGCAGTCCGTTGGCGGCGCCCGACGGGTTGTCGCCGTCCAGCAGCGCGGCGGGCCGGGTGATCAGGTACTTGCCGGGTGGGACGTCGATCACGGTGCGGCCCGTGTGGTCGTCCAGCCGGGACTCGGCGTAGCGGTAGGCGTCCGCGAAGGCCTCGCTGTCGTCGGTGGTGCCGTCTCCCTTGGCGCCGAAGTCGGCGACGACGTCGACGACGCCGGGATGCGCGGCGCGCCTGGGCTGCCGCACGGCCTCGGCCGCGGGCGTGTCGGCGGCCGAGTAGGCGGCCGCGCCGATCCCCGTGAGCGCCGCCGCTGCGCCTCCGTAGAGCAGTTTCCGCCGGTCGACCTCGGCCATGTCGCCCAACCCCTCCCCTGGGTGTCCCCCTCGTGAAGGATTGCACAAGGAGACGCCTACGATGGTGGCCGTGCCGAATCTCAGCCAAGCAGGCCAAGCAGTGCGAAACCCCCTGGCCTTCGTCGCCCAGCGTTGGACCCCGTCCCCGGCGACGGTCCGGCGGGCCGCGCTGGCCGCGCTCGTGATGAGCGTCGTCATCGTGGTGACCGGCGGCGCCGTCCGGCTGACCGGTTCGGGGCTCGGCTGCCCGACCTGGCCCAAGTGCACCGCCGACAGCCTCACCACGACCAGTGAGATGGGGCTGCACGGGGGCATCGAGTTCGCCAACCGGATGCTCACCTATGTGCTGTGCGCGGCCGTGGGCTGGGCCATCGTCGCCGCACGGGCCGCAGGGCCGTGGCGGCGGGGGCTGACCCGTCTCGGCTGGGCTCAGTTCTGGGTCGTCATGGGCAACGCCGTCCTCGGCGGCATCACCGTCCTGACCGGTCTCAACCCGTACACCGTCGCCGGGCACTTCCTGCTCTCCAGCGCGCTGATCGCCGTCGCGCTGCTGACGTGGCACCGGGCCGGCGAGGGCGACGCGGGGCCGCGCCCGCTGGTCGGCAAGCCCGTCAGGCAGCTGGCGTGGGTGCTGACCGCCGCCTCCGGGGCCCTGATCGCGGTCGGCACACTCGTGACGGGGGCCGGGCCGCACGCCGGCGACAGCAGCGACGTGCCGCGTGTCCCGGTGAAGTGGGAGACCATCTCGCAGCTCCACGCCGACCTGGCGTGGGTGGTGTGCGGGCTGACGATCGCCCTGTGGTTCGTGCTGCGCGCCGTCGACGCCCCGGCGGGACCGCGGGCCCGGGTGCGGGACCTGGTGCTCGTGCTGCTGGCACAGGGCGTCATCGGGTACGTCCAGTACTTCACCAAGCTGCCGGAGGTGCTGGTGGGCATGCACATGCTCGGCTCGACGCTGGTGTGGATCGCGGTGCTGCGGGTGCTGCTCTCCCTGCGCGAGCGGCCGGCTACCGAGCCCGGCGCGGAGCCGCTCCCGGCGCCCGCGTCCGTCCCGGAGCCGACCGCGGCCGCGTAGGGCTCCGCCCGTGAGCGGTGCCCCGCCTTCCGCGGACCCGGAGCCGACCACCGGTGACCTTGGAGCCGAGGCGCGTGGGCAGCTGTCTCCCCGTCTCGCGCCCTTCGGGCGCACAGCGGCGGGCTGCGGACGCCCGAAGGGCGCGAGACGAACCCGCACCCGAGCACCGGCCGCGGCACGCATACCCGCCCGCGCCACACCCGAGCACCGGCCACGGGTCGAACCCTCGGGTGAGCCGCCCCCCGAGGATGCCGCTCAGGGGAGCCCGTACAGCCGCCGCGCGTTGTCCGCGGCCACCATGGCCGCGACACGCCGAGCGTCGGCCGCCGACCAGGCGCCCTCCGCGACCCAGCCGCCCAGCACCTCGTCCACCGCGCCACGGAAGGCCGCGGCGCCGGTCACGAACAGCTCGGGCAGCCCGTAGGCGTCCGTCGAGAACAGCAGCTTGCCGAACGGCGCCAGCTCCAGGAACTCCGCGAGGACCGCGCCCGCCCGGGGTCCCACATGGGTGAGGGCGAGGCCGACGTCGGCGTGCACATGCGGGAAGACGTTGGCCAGGTACGCAGCATGACGGTGGTACGGATAGCAGTGCAGCAGCACCAGGTCGGCCCCGGTGCCCCGGGTCGCCCGGGCGAAGTCCGTCAGCAGCGCCGGGTCGGCGTGGTCGAGCCGCAAATCCGGATCGCCGAAACCGGTGTGCAACTGCAGCGGCAGCCCGGTGGCGACGGCCGTCCACAGCAGGTGCCGCAGCAGGACGGGATCGCCGAGCCGCGCAGGGCCCGCCCGGCGCGCCCGCAGCCATGACCCGGCGGCCTGCCGGACCTCGTTCGGCGCCGGGGGCCGCGGGTCGAGGCCGAGTCCGTGGCGGTAGGCCGCGATCGACTTGAAGCCCGCAGCGCTCCGCGCGGCGCGGTGGACCGCCTCGGCGATGCCCTCGACCAGGGCCCCGGCCGAGTCGCAGGCCCCGGCGACGTCCTCGGCGATCCGCTCCAGCCTCACGATCTCGCGCTGCGCCGCGGAGCCGGCCGCGGCCGGCTCCGCGGGCGTCGCCAGGTCTCCGGGGAGTCCGGTGTCGACGAGGTACATACCGATGCCGCTGCCCCGCAGCAGCCGGCGCGCGGCCTCGCGGACCCCGAGTTCACGGCGCCGCGAAAGGTAGACATCCGGGGGGCAGTGCGGCTCCAGGCCGAGCAGCGGCGGGCACCAGCGGCGGACGGCGAAGCCGGTCTGGGTGTCGAAGAAGCTCGTGCCGGGCGCCGCGGGTGCGTCGGACTCCGTGAGATACCTCTCAAAGTCCGCGGCGTCGAGCTCGCGGCGGACGACGCCGTGGCAGTGGTGGTCCACCAGCGGCGGCAGCTCGATCACCACCGCCACCGGGTGGCCTCCGCGAGCTCGGCGGGGCCGTGATCGGCCAGCGCCTCGGACTCGGCGCGCCGCACCGCGACCACAGCGCCGAACAGCGCCTCCCCCAGCGCCTCCTTCAGCGGCGCATCGCGCACGAGGTGCGCGACGGCCTCACTGAGCGAGGTGGGCAGCCGCTTCTGGTCGCCGTGCCCGGCCGGGTCCCCGCTGACCGCGGGGGGCAGCGTCCGACCGCCGTCCCGCAGGCCGGCCAGGCCCGCGGCGATGACGGATCCGACCAGCAGGTAGGGGTTGGCCGCGGCGTCGAAGGGCTTGAGTTCGGCGTGACCGCCGTCGGGGTCCTCGGCCTCGCCGGTCACCAGGCGCAGCGCCGCCTCGCGGTTCTCCACGCCCCAGCAGCGGTAAGCGCCGGCCCAGTGCGAGGGGACGAGTCGCAGGTAACTGGCCGGGGAGGGGGCGCCGATGGCGCACAGCGCGGGCAGGGCCTCGAGCACCGCCGCCAGGAAGGTGCGCGCGGCAGGCGCCAGGCCGTACGGGTCGGTGGGATCGCGGTGCAGGTTGCGGCCGTGCTCACGCAGGCTCAGATGCAGGTGGCAGCCGTTTCCGACCTGCCCGGCGACGACGACCGGGGCGAAGCAGGCGCGCAGGTGGTGGGCGGCGCTGACCGCCCGTACGGTCTCCCGGACGAGGACGACCTCGTCCGCGGCGCCCACCGGGTCGGTGGGCGCGGTGGACACCTCGAACTGGCCGGGAGCATACTCGGGGTGCACCTGCAGGACCTCGAGGCGCTGGGCGGCCAGGGCGTCGTGGAGGTCGAGCAGATAGTCCGAGAGTTCCGTCACCCGTGTCAGCCCGTAGGCCGGGCCGCGGGAGGCCCAGTCGCCGCTGCCGTCGTCCTTGACGGCGACCCATTCGGTCTCGAAGCCCATGCGCAGCTCCAGACCGCGTTCGGCGGCGCGTTTGACCATGCGCCGGGCGAACAGCCGCTGGCAGCCGGGGTGGGGGCGGCCGTCCTGGTCGTAGCGGTCGGCCGGCGCCCAGGCCCAGCCGGGCCGGGCGGCCAGCGCGGTCAGACGGTCCAGGTCGGGGAAGAGCCGCAGGTCGCCGTCGGGACCGCCGATCAGCGGGGAGGATGTGCCGGCGTCGTCGGAGGTGAAGACGTCGAAGACCGGCGACATGCCGACGCCCCCGTGCGCGGCGTGCGGCAGCCGCACGGTGGGCACGGTCTTGACCCTGCTGATGCCCGCGTTGTCGACCCAGCTGAGGGCGACGGCGCGCACGCCCTCCGCGGACAGCCGTGCCGCTTCCCTGCGGGCCGTCAGCCGCCGCTCGTCGCGTTCCTCGGTCTTCACCGACGCCTCCTCGTTCCCACCCGTGATGCGGACCACTTGCATGGTCCTAACGGGCAGGCCCGGCGTCAGGTGTTGGCGGGGCCGCCGATCTGGATTCCGGCCATCCGCGACCACTCGTAGGGTCCGGTGCGCACCTTGGCCGCGAGACCGCCGTCGAATGACTCGTGGACGGTGATGCAGGAGCGTTCGACGGCCTCGCGGGCGATGTCGTAGGTGGGAGCGACCAGGTCGCCCCACTCACCGTTCTCGCCGACGAGCACGATGCGGGCGCCGGCCTCGCCGACGTACGCGATCTGGCCCTCTGCGCCGCCGCCGTGGCTTCGGGCGAACGCGGTGATCTGCTTGGCCAGGCGTGCGGTGCGACGCTCGGCTCGGGCCGCGGCCCTGCGCTCCGCGTTCGGGGTGACTGCTTCCTGGATCTCTGCCATGGAAGGAATACTACCCGCCGGTAATCAGCGCAGGAAGGGATCCACGGCGACGGCGACGAACAACAACGTCGCGTAGGTGATGGACCAGTGGAACAGCCGCATCTCCTTGAGCTTGGCCCCGACCACACCGGCCTTCGCCCGTCCGTACAGGGCGTGGGCCTCGACCAGCCAGAAGGCGCCGAGCAGCACGGCGGCGGCCGCGTAGAACCAGCCCGTCGCTCCCAGCGGCCACCACAGAGTGAGGGAGACCAGCACCATCGCCCAGCTGTAGATGACGATCTGCCGGCCCACCACGACGTTGCCCGCCACGACCGGCAGCATGGGCACGCCGACACGCTCGTAGTCGTCCTTCACCTTCATCGACAGCGGCCAGTAGTGCGGCGGCGTCCAGAAGAAGAGGACGAGGAAGAGGACGAACGGCGCCCAGGCCAGCTCGTCGCGCACCGCCGACCACCCGATGAGGACCTGCATGCAGCCCGCGATGCCGCCCCAGACGATGTTCTGGGCGGTACGGCGCTTGAGGCCGAGGGTGTAGACGAAGACGTAGTAGAGGATGGCCGCCACGGACAGCGCCGCCGACAGCGGATTGACGAGCACCCAGAACCAGGCGGTGGAAACCACCGAAAGCGTGACGCCGAAGACCAGGCACTCCCACGGCGCGACCATGCCGGTGACCAGTGGACGCTGCTCCGTGCGGTGCATGAGCGCGTCGATGTCGCGGTCGATGTACATGTTGAGGGCGTTCGCGCCGCCCGCCGACATGTAACCGCCGATCATCGTCGCCGCGACCAGCCAGAGGTCGGGAACGCCACCCGCCGCCAGGAACATCACGGGAATCGTCGTGATGAGCAGCAGCTCGATGATGCGCGGCTTGGTCAGCGCCACGAACGCCACCACCCGGGCACCGAACGGCCGGTGGCGGTGGCTCGACCCGATGGCTCCGGCGGGCCGGGATTCGACGGCCGTCACGAACACCCCTGAGGAAAAGTCCAGCAAGCGGCTCCGCTTGCGCGTACCACGCCACTTTAGACGTAGCGGATACTCCGCCCGCGCCCGGGGTGGCACGTGTTGACCTCCCTGGCGCAAGAGAGGTGCGACCTGGAGGCGTTCCGCCTCGACAGGCGAAGAGAAGCCGACCGGGGGACGCTGGTGACAGCACCGGTAGCGGGGCGGGAATGCCGCTGCGCGGGGAACGGTTGCCGCTGGCGTCGGGCCCACACTCGAAAAGGTGCACGCACGTGCAGGGGTAGGCTCGGCAACGCCCGGTGTGCACTTCGTCACCGGCGTCATACATGTGGAGAGGAGCCCTCTCAGGTGAGCACCGAGCCGACCACCTCCGAGCTGGAGTGGAGCGAGCTGGACAAGCGTGCGGTCGACACCGCCCGGGTTCTGGCGATGGATGCAGTACAGAAGGTCGGCAACGGCCATCCGGGTACGGCGATGAGCCTCGCTCCCGCGGCCTACCTGCTGTTCCAGAAGCTGATGCGGCACGACCCGTCGGACGCCGCGTGGACCGGGCGGGACCGCTTCGTCCTCTCGCCGGGACACACGTCCCTGACGCTGTACACGCAGCTCTTCCTTTCGGGCTACGGGCTGGAGCTGGAGGACCTCAAGGCCTTCCGCACCTGGGGCTCGCGCACCCCGGGCCACCCCGAGCACGGTCACACGACGGGTGTGGAGACCACCACCGGCCCGCTGGGCCAGGGCATCGCCAACGCCGTGGGCATGGCGATGGCCGCCCGCTACGAGCGCGGCCTGTTCGACCCGGACGCGGCGCCGGGCGAGTCGGTCTTCGACCACACCATCTGGGCGATCGTCTCCGACGGCGACCTGGAGGAGGGCATCTCCGCGGAGGCGTCCTCGCTCGCCGGGCACCAGAAGCTGGGCAATCTGATCGCCCTGTACGACGACAACCACATCTCCATCGAGGGCGACACCGCGACCGCCTTCTCCGAGGACGTCCTGGCGCGCTACGAGGCGTACGGCTGGCACGTGCAGCGCATCGAGCAGGACCCCTCGGGCGACTTCGACGTCCAGGCCCTGTACACCGCCTTCCAGAAGGCCAAGGCCGTCACCGACCGCCCCTCCATCATCGCGGCCCGCACCATCATCGCCTGGCCTGCGCCGAACGCACAGAACACCGAGGCCGCCCACGGCTCGGCGCTGGGCGACGCGGAGGTCGCGGCCACCAAGAAGGTGCTGGGCTTCGACCCCGACCAGAGCTTCGAGGTCGCCTCCGAGGTGCTGGCGCACGCGCGCAAGGTCGCCGACCGCGGCCGTGAGGCCCACGCGGAGTGGACCAAGCGGTTCGAGGAGTGGCGCTCCGCCAACCCGGAGCGCGCCAGGACCTTCGACCGGATCCAGGCCGGCGAGCTGCCGGCGGGCTGGGAGGACGCGGTCCCGGAGTTCCCCGCGGGCAAGGACGTCGCCACCCGCAAGGCCTCCGGCGAGGTGCTGAAGGCCCTGGGCGCCGTGATCCCCGAGCTGTGGGGCGGCTCCGCCGACCTGGCCGGCTCGAACAACACCACCATCGACGCCTCGTCGTCCTTCCTCCCGGCGGACAACCCGCTGCCCGAGGCGAACCCGTACGGCCGCACTGTGCACTTCGGCATCCGCGAGCACGCCATGGGTTCGACGATGAACGGCATCGCGCTGCACGGCAACACCCGCGTCTACGGCGGCACCTTCCTGGTGTTCTCCGACTACATGCGCCCGGCGGTGCGCCTGGCCGCACTCATGAAGCTGCCGGTCTCCTACGTGTGGACGCACGACTCCATCGGCCTGGGCGAGGACGGCCCGACCCACCAGCCGGTCGAGCAC
The DNA here is from genome assembly GCF_057707665.1 of Actinacidiphila sp. bgisy167. Classification (NCBI taxonomy): domain Bacteria; kingdom Bacillati; phylum Actinomycetota; class Actinomycetes; order Kitasatosporales; family Streptomycetaceae; genus Actinacidiphila; species Actinacidiphila sp. bgisy167. Next base: position 10,132 of record NZ_JBYIQP010000127.1, read on the forward strand.
CTGTCCGCGCTGCGCGCCATCCCCGGTCTGAACGTGGTCCGGCCGGCCGACGCCAATGAGACGGCGATCGCCTGGGCGGAGATCCTGCGCCGCCACACGGCCAAGCCCGCCCCGCACGGCGTGGCCCTGACCCGGCAGAACGTGCCGACCTACCCGGCCAACGAGAACGCGGCCAAGGGCGGTTACGTGCTGTTCGACGCCGAGGGCGGCCAGCCGCAGGTCGTCCTGATCGCCACCGGCTCCGAGGTGCAGCTGGCCGTCGAGGCCCGCGAGCAGCTGCAGGCCGAAGGCATCCCGGCGCGCGTGGTCTCCATGCCGTCGGTGGAGTGGTTCGAGGAGCAGGACCAGGCGTACCGCGACAGCGTCCTGCCGCCGAACGTGCACGCGCGGGTCGCCGTCGAGGCCGGCATCGGGCTCACCTGGCACCGCTTCGTCGGTGACGCGGGCCGGATTGTGTCCCTGGAGCACTTCGGGGCAAGCGCCGATTACAAGGTCCTCTACCGCGAGTTCGGTCTGACCGCAGAGGCCGTCGCCGCCGCCGCACGCGACTCGATCGCCGCCGCTGGTCGCTGACGCACAGACCCATACGACGTACCGAGGAGATGCAGAACCCATGACAGACGCACTCAAGCGCCTCTCCGACGAGGGCGTGGCGATCTGGCTCGACGACCTGTCCCGCAAGCGGATCACCTCCGGCAACCTGGCCGAGCTCATGGACCAGAGCCATGTGGTCGGCGTCACCACCAACCCGTCGATCTTCCAGAAGGCGATCTCCGGCGGCGACGGCTACGAGCAGCAGCTCACCGATCTGGCCGCGCGGAAGCTGACGGTGGACGAGGCCCTGCGGATGATCACTACCGCGGACGTCCGCGACGCCGCCGACGTGCTGCGCCCGGTGTACGACGCCAGCGGTGGCCAGGACGGCCGGGTGTCCATCGAGGTCGACCCGCGTCTGGCCCACAACACCCTGGCCACCGTCGCCGAGGCCAAGCAGTTGGCCTGGCTGGTGGACCGGCCCAACACCCTGATCAAGATCCCGGCGACCAAGGCGGGCCTGCCGGCCATCACCGAGGTGATCGGCCGCGGCATCAGCGTCAACGTCACGCTGATCTTCTCGCTGGAGCGCTACCGCGAGGTCATGGACGCCTACCTGGCGGGCCTGGAGAAGGCCCGGGCCGCGGGCCTGGACCTCTCCCTGATCCGCTCGGTGGCCTCCTTCTTCGTGTCCCGCGTGGACACCGAGATCGACAAGCGTCTGGAGAAGCTGGGCAGCGACGAGGCCAAGGCCCTCAAGGGCAAGGCCGCCGTCGCCAACGCACGGCTCGCCTACCAGGCCTACGAGGAGGTCTTCTCCTCCGACCGCTGGCAGGCACTGGAGCGCGAGGGCGCGCACAAGCAGCGTCCGCTGTGGGCCTCCACGGGTGTGAAGGACCCGGCCTACCCGGACACCCTGTACGTGACCGAGCTGGTCGCGCCGGGCATCGTCAACACCATGCCCGAGGCCACGCTCGACGCGGTGGCCGACCACGGTGAGGTCACCGGCGACACCATCCGCGGCACCTACGAGCAGTCCCGGGCGGAGCTCGACGCGATCGCCGCGCTCGGCATCTCGTACGACGACGTCGTCCAGCTGCTGGAGGACGAGGGCGTCGAGAAGTTCGAGGCGTCCTGGAACGAGCTGCTGGCCTCGACCGAGGCCGAGCTCAAGCGCCTGGCGCCGAAGGAGGCGTAACACGTTGAGCAGCGCCAACCCGCTGCGTGACGCATCGGACCGACGGCTCCCGCGCATCGCGGGGCCGTCGGGCCTGGTGATCTTCGGCGTCACAGGCGAT
>NZ_JBYIQP010000128.1:0-11347 GCF_057707665.1 Actinacidiphila sp. bgisy167
CTTCGGAGGGGAGGTCGCCGGGGAGGATGAATGAGCCGAACTTCTCCATGAGCTCCGGGTTGATGTTCGGCAGGTTGTCCATCATGTGCGGTGCCGGCTTGCCGTGTTCGGCCTTGGGCGCTCCGTCGAAGAGGAGCTCTTCGTATCCTCCGGGGAGGAACATGAAGATCATCTTGGCGGCGTGGAGGCTCCTGTTGAAGAAGCCGTGCCGCGTGTCGCTGGGCACGTAGTAGAAGGAGCCGGGTCCGGCGGTGATGGTGTCGTCACCGTTGACGAAGTCCAGTTCGCCGGAGATCAGGTAGAACGCCTCCTGATGCTTGCTGTGCACGTGCGGGTAGGCTCCGGCCCCGGCAGGTACGGTCGCCTCCACGAAGGTGAGCCGTCCGCCCGTTTCCGGGCCGCCGACCTTCAGGGTGTAGGTGTCTCCGACAATCCACCTCGTGTCGCCCTGCCCGGGCGGCACAAAGATGCCGTTCCTCTTCATGTAGCGCGAATCGTCCTGTACAGCAGGGTCGTTCTGGCTCGGCGCGACGATACTCAAGGCTGCTCCTCGTTTGGGCCGTCACCTGATGGGGCGACAGATGCGAGGACAGTAAAGTGGCAACATGCTTGACGAGTCAAGGATGTTGCCCCATTCCTGGGCTTCGCCGAGCGCGGCGCCGCGCGCTCCACGGGCACCCTCGGGCCGCAGTGGCAGCACGTGTGGCGCTTGCCGTGGTGGCGCGTCTTTGGTGGGCAGGCGAACGGGACGCTCGGCTTCGTCCTCGCCACCGTTCTCCTGGGAGGCGGTCCGAGCGCCCCGTCCGCACCACGGTGACGAGACGTCCTGCACCCTCGACGGCGAACCGGGCATCCCTGAAGGGCGACCAGGCCGGAGCGCTGGTCAAGCCCTTCGTGGACGACGCCGTCTTCGTCGAGTCACCGGGCGCCGGTCACTTCCTCGCGGAGGGCGTCCGGGAGTTCGTGTGCGGGGCCGTGACGGCCGTGACGGCCTGACAACCGCCCGCCCGGCAACGGTGGATGGGCGTCGCCGGCCTCGCCCTCCACCACCGGGCCGGGTTGCGGCCCGGTCCGGCCGGGCTCCGGCCCTTCGACCCGGCCGCGTCCTACCCCAGCGCCCGCAGCTGGTCCAGGAACCACTGCTGCGGGGGAAGCGCCGTCGAGGCCGCCGCGAGGCGTTTGGTGGCCTCGGCGCGCTCGCCGTGCGACAGGGTCAGCGCCCGGTGGAGCGCGTCGGCGGTGGCCCGGATGTCGTAGGGGTTGACCACGAACGCGTCGTCGCCCAGCTCCTCGAAGGCGCCCGCCTCGCGGGACAGCACCAGCGCAACCCCGTCGTCGGAGACGACCGGGATCTCCTTGGCCACCAGGTTCATGCCGTCGCGGATCGGGTTGACCAGCGCGACGTCCGCCAGGCGGTAGGCGGCCAGGGAGCGTGCGAAGTCGTCCTTGACGTGCAGGATCACCGGCTGCCAGTCGGGTGTGGCGAACTCCTCGTTGATCTCCTCGGCCAGGTCGGAGACCTCGTCGGTGTACTCCCGGTAGACGGCCAGGTCGTGCCGGGAGGGATAGGCGAAGGCGATGTGCACCACGCGCCCGTGCCATTCGGGGTGGTCGCGCAGGAGCTGCTCGTACGCGAGCAGGCCGCGCACGATGTTCTTCGACAACTCGGTGCGGTCCACCCGCACGATGATCTTGCGGTCCGGCCCGCCCACCGCGTCCCGCAGCGCCGCCAGGCGCTCGTCGACGTCCGGCTGGTGCGCCCGCTCCCGCAGGAACTCGGCGTCCGCGCCCAGGCCGTGCACCCCGATCCGAGTGGTGCGGCCGCGGTAGGTGATCGTGAGGCTGCCCGCGTCGCGGATGACGGACGCGCCCAGCACATCGGCGCAGCAGGCGGCGAAGGCGTCGGCCCAGCGGCGGGTCAGGAAACCGGCCCGGTCCGAGCCGAGGATGCCGCTCAGCACCTCCGCGGCGACGTCGTCGGGGAGCAGGCGGAAGTAGTCCGGCGGGGCCCACGGGGTGTGCGAGAAGTGGCCGATGCGCAGGTCGGGGCGGCGCGAGCGCAGGAGCTGCGGCACCAGCGCCAGGTGGTAGTCCTGCACCAGCACGGCCGCGCCCTGGCCCGCCTCCTCGGCGAGCGCGTCGGCGAAGGCGGCGTTGTAGGCCACGTATGCCGCCCACTGGTCGCGGAAGTCCTCGTCGAAGACGGGCTCGAAGGGGGTCTGGAACAGCATGTGGTGGACGAACCACAGGACCGAGTTGGCGATGCCGTTGTAGGCGGAGGCGAAGGTGTCCGCCGGGATGTCCAGCATCCGCACGTTCTGGCCGCCGGTGTCGGCGGTGGGCAGCCGGCCCGTGCCTCCGGAACCGCGCAGCACGGCCGCCCGGTCCCCCTCGCCCAGGGCCGCACAGACCCAGACGGCGTCCGCGTCCGGCCCGATCGCGCTCAGACCCGACACCAGTCCGCCGCCGCCGCGGCGGACGGCGAGCGTGCCGTCCTCGCGGAGGCTGTACGACACGGGGCCGCGGTTGGACGCGACCAGAACGCGCGCGGCATGCGAAGCGACCATGCGGCCAGCCTAGCCACGCATCCCCGGGCGCAAACGTACGGGCTAGCCCAGCCGGGGGTTTTCGGCCCGGCGGTGGCGGCCGGGGCGCCCCGAGCCACCGGCGTGCACACGCCGAAGAGACCGTGCGTGCCGCACAGGTCCGGTTCCTCCCCGGCTCCGCCGGCGGTGCCCGCGGGCCCGGTGGTGGGCTTGCGGGCGCGTGCGTGAGGCCGGCGTCCGAAGCGCGGTCGGATGGCGGGGGTACGGGGTGCGCGAGGCGGCGGCGCGCCGGCGCCCGGCGGTGGGGCGCGGTCGCCTGCCCGCGAGGGGGCGCCAGGCCATCGCGCGATGGGCTCGAAACCGCCCCGGAAACGCGGTCGAACGAGGGGAGGACGGTCCGCCGCACGAGGTGGCCCGCGCGCCCGCGGCCGGCGGTGGGGCGCCCCCGGTCCGCGGAACGGGGACGGAGGCCTATGCCACCGCGCGGTGGGCGTACTCGGGCACCGTGCGGATCGGGGGGCGCTCCTCCGTGGCGACCTCGTGGACGCGCGGTTCGAAACCGCCGTCCGGGGCGCGGTCGAACTGCGTGAGCACGGGCCGCACGAGGTGGCCGCGCGCCTGCGGCCGGCGGTGGGGCGCCCCCGGTCCGCGGAACGGGGACGGAGGCCCTATGCCACCGCGCGGTGGGCGTACTCGGGCACCGTGCGCATCGGGGGGCGCTCCTCCGTCGCGACCTCGTGGACGCGCGGCTCGAAACCGCCGTCCGGGGCGCGGTCGAACTGCGTGAGCACGGGCCGCACGAGGTGGCCGCGCGCCAGCCGGATCTGCGCCGTCCGGTAGATCGCCGCCGCCATGCGGCCCAGCGCCTGGCCGTCCTGGTGGCGGTGGTGCCGGACGCCCACGTCGACCTGGGCCAGCGCGTCGAGCCCGACCGTGCCCAGGGCGTCGACCAGCAGCCCGAGCTCCACTCCGTAGCCCACGGGGAACGGCAGCCGCTCCAGCAGCGAGCGCCGCGCCGCGTACTCGCCGCCGAGGGGCTGGACGAAGCCCGCCAGCTGCGGCCAGTGCAGATTGAGCAGCGGGCGCGCGACCAGCTCCGTCACCCGGCCCCCGCCGGCCGGGACGACGGTGCCGCCGGTCTCCAGCGGCCGGTCGTACATCGCCTTGACCAGGTGCACGTCCGGGTCCGTGAGCAGCGGCCCGACGATCCCGGAGACGAACCGCGCGTCGAACTCCCGCAGGTCGGAGTCGACGAAGCAGACGATCTCGCCGCGCGTGACGAGCAGCGAGCGCCACAGCACCTCGCCCTTGCCGGGCAGCGCGGGCAGCCGGGGGAGCACCTCGTCCCGGTGGACGACGACCGCGCCCGCCGCCGCCGCGACCTCGGCCGTGCGGTCGGTGGAACCGGAGTCCATCACGACGAGTTCGTCCACCAGCGGCACCGCCTCGCTCATCAGCTCGCGGCGGATCGTGCGGACGATCTCCCCGACCGTCGCCTCCTCGTCGAGAGCGGGCAGCACGACGCTGACCGTGCCGCGCGCACCCGCCGCGCGCTTGGCGGCGAGCAACTGCGGCAGTGGCCTGTGAGCGGCGGTGAAGGACCGCCGCTGCAGCCAGCGGGCCACCTCGTCGAGCACTGCGTCGCTCCGTTTCTGCCCGTCTCGAAGGACGGACGGCCTATGACCGGGTTCGAGGTTGTCGGTTACAGTCGTGAACACGAGGCACGGCCATCGTATGTCCACGGTGATCGCGCCCCGTCCGACAAATGCCCGGGCAGTCCGCCCGGCGCCATACCGCTCATCCAGAGGGGCAGAGGGAACGGCCCGTTGAAGCCCCGGCAACCCTCCCGCCGACCGCGAGGTCCAGGTGGGGAAGGTGCCAATTCCGTCTCGCGGCGAGATGCGCCGCGAGGAAGATGAGGAGAAAGGGCCTCGCCTGACATGGCTGCGCAGAATGCTGCACCCGCGTCCACCGACTCCGCCTTCGGACCCGCGTCGGCGCTCTCCTGCCGCGAATGCGGCGAGCGCTTCCCGCTGGCTCCCCTCTTCGCCTGCGAGGTCTGTTTCGGCCCGCTCGAAGTGGCCTACGACCTCCCGGACGGCGACCCGGAGACCCTCCGCAAGCGGATCGAATCCGGGCCGGACAACATCTGGCGCTACGCGCCGCTGCTGCCCGTCCCCGCCGACGTGGCGGCGAGGCCCAACCTCAACCCGGGCTTCACCAAGCTGGTCAAGGCCGACAACCTCGCCCGCGAACTGGGCGTCACCGGCGGGCTGTACGTGAAGGACGACTCCGGGAACCCCACCCACTCCTTCAAGGACCGGGTCGTCGCCATCGCCCTGGAGGCCGCCCGCACCTTCGGCCTCACCACCCTGTCCTGCTCCTCCACCGGCAACCTGGCCGGCGCCGTGGGCGCCGCCGCCGCCCGGGCGGGCCTGCGCTCCTGCGTGTTCATTCCGCACGACCTGGAGGAGGCCAAGGTCGTCATGGCCGCGGTCTATGGCGGCGAACTGGTCGGCATCGAGGGCACTTACGACGACGTCAACCGCTTCTGCAGCGAGCTGATCGGCGACCCGATCGGCGAGGGCTGGGGCTTCGTCAACGTCAACCTGCGCCCCTACTACGGCGAGGGCTCCAAGACCCTCGCGTACGAGATCTGCGAGCAGCTGGGCTGGCGCCTGCCGGACAACATCGTCATCCCGATCGCCTCGGGCTCGCAGCTGACGAAGATCGACAAGGGCCTGCGGGAGCTGATCAAGCTCGGCCTGGTGGAGGACAAGCCGTACCGCATTTACGGCGCACAGGCCGAGGGCTGCTCCCCCGTCTCCACCGCCTTCAAGGCCGGTCACGACGTGGTGCGCCCGCAGAAGCCGAACACCATCGCCAAGTCGCTCGCCATCGGCAACCCGGCCGACGGCCCGTACGTCCTGGACATCGCCCGGCGCACCGGCGGCGCCGTCGAGGACGTCACCGACGAGCAGGTGGTGGAGGCCATCCAGCTGCTCGCCCGCGCCGAGGGCATCTTCGCCGAGACGGCGGGCGGCGTGACCGTCGGCGTGCTGAAGAAGCTCATCGAGACCGGGCAGCTCGACCCGTCCGAGGAGACCGTCGTCCTCAACACCGGCGACGGCCTCAAGACGCTGGACGCGGTCGCCCCGAACGCGCGCCCCACGGCCACCATCCGCCCCAGCCTCGAGGCGTTCCGCGCCGCCGGCCTGGCCGGCTGACCCCGTCGCACCGGCTGACCCAGACTGAAGGTGAATCACGCATCATGAGCGCCACCGTCCGCATCCCGACCATCCTCCGCACCTACACCGGCGGCCAGGCCGAGGTCCCCGCCGAGGGCGGCACCCTGGCCGAGGTCATCGACTCGCTGGAGCGCGACCACCCCGGCATCTCCGCGCGAGTCCTGGACGACACGGGCAAGCTGCGCCGTTTTGTGAACATCTACGTGAACGACGACGACGTCCGCTTCTCCGAGGGCCTGGGGACCGCGGTGGGCGAGGGCGCGTCCGTCTCGATCATCCCGGCGGTGGCCGGAGGCTGCTGAGCCGCACGGCCCGCGGGCGACAGGGGTGCCGGACCCTCCGGCACCCCTGTGTGCGTGGCGGGTAGTTGAAGGCCTGTACAGTTGCCCTGAACGGCTCGCAACTCCCTGCAACGCTCTGCGCAACCCCCCGTCTCCGGGGCGGTCTTGTCGACGATTTATCGCCACTTCCGCGCGGCGATTGCCGCGTTGGCCCTTTATGTCCGGTCCGAGTTGCCCCGGATTCCTCACCGATCAGATCTTCTTCCGCTTTGTCGCGCCCGGAATTCTCGTCCACTTGACCTGTTGCAGACCGCGTCCGGGCAGATACATTCAGCCGCGGTCGACGCGTTCCGGCGCACGCCCCCTTGGCTGTAGGGGGTGAGGTCTGACCCGGGTCCGCGAGGTGCGGGTCTGCGAAGGGCCAGCAATAGGGGAGTAAGGAATGGCTCAGGGCACCGTCAAGTGGTTCAACGCGGAGAAGGGTTACGGCTTCATCGCGGTCGACGGTGGTGCGGACGTCTTCGTGCACTACAGCGCGATCCAGATGGACGGCTACCGCACCCTCGAGGAAGGCCAGCGGGTCGAGTTCGAGATCTCGCAGGGCCAGAAGGGTCCGCAGGCGGACATGGTCCGTCTCGCCGGCTGACGCGCCGCGCACCGGCCACGGAGCACTCTCGCGCACGTCCGCTCACCGTGCGTGTCAAGGCCCGCCCCGCAGGGGGCGGGCCTTCGTGCTGTCCCGGGGCGGCGCGCGGAGAGCCACCCCGGACCTGCGGGTTGTCCACGGACCCGGCCAAGCGGCTTGCACTCTCCTAGGGCGAGTGCTAATCATTGGCGTTAGCACTCTGACGTTGAGAGTGACAAAGGACCGAGTGGGTGAGGCCCGCACGACCGCCGGAAAGGAACCGGTGGGAGGGCAGGCCGTCCGTCGCGGGCGCCGGCGCGGTCCTGGAGTAATCCTTCCCCGCAGCCCTGTGCCGCGGGGGGACCCCAAGTCCGGGAGGACCACTTCACATGGCCAAGATCATCGCGTTCGACGAGGAGGCACGGCGCGGTCTCGAGCGCGGGATGAACCAGCTCGCCGACGCCGTCAAGGTCACCCTTGGCCCCAAGGGCCGCAACGTCGTCCTCGAGAAGAAGTGGGGCGCCCCCACGATCACCAACGATGGTGTGTCCATCGCCAAGGAGATCGAGCTCGAGGACCCGTACGAGAAGATCGGCGCCGAGCTGGTCAAGGAGGTCGCGAAGAAGACGGACGACGTCGCCGGTGACGGCACGACGACCGCGACCGTCCTCGCCCAGGCGCTGGTCCGCGAGGGCCTGCGCAACGTCGCCGCCGGCGCCAACCCGATGGCCCTGAAGCGCGGTATCGAGAAGGCCGTCGAGTCTGTCTCCGCCGCCCTGCTGGAGCAGGCGAAGGACGTGGAGACCAAGGAGCAGATCGCCTCCACCGCCTCCATCTCCGCCGCCGACCCGCAGATCGGCGAGCTCATCGCCGAGGCGATGGACAAGGTCGGCAAGGAAGGCGTCATCACCGTCGAGGAGTCCCAGACCTTCGGTCTGGAGCTGGAGCTCACCGAGGGTATGCGCTTCGACAAGGGCTACATCTCGGCGTACTTCGCCACCGACCTGGAGCGTATGGAGACGTCCTTCGACGACCCGTACATCCTGATCGTCAACTCCAAGATCTCCGCGGTGAAGGACCTGCTCCCGCTGCTGGAGAAGGTCATGCAGTCCGGCAAGCCGCTGCTGATCATCGCCGAGGACGTCGAGGGCGAGGCCCTGTCGACCCTGGTCGTCAACAAGATCCGCGGCACCTTCAAGTCCGTCGCGGTCAAGGCCCCGGGCTTCGGCGACCGCCGCAAGGCCATGCTCGGTGACATCGCCATCCTCACCGGTGGCACCGTCATCTCCGAGGAGGTCGGCCTCAAGCTGGAGAACGCCGGTCTCGACCTGCTCGGCCGCGCCCGCAAGGTCGTCGTCACCAAGGACGAGACCACGATCGTGGACGGCGCCGGCGACCAGGACCAGATCCAGGGCCGCGTGAACCAGATCCGTGCCGAGATCGAGAACAGCGACTCGGACTACGACCGCGAGAAGCTCCAGGAGCGCCTGGCGAAGCTGGCCGGCGGCGTGGCCGTCATCAAGGCCGGTGCCGCCACCGAGGTCGAGCTCAAGGAGCGCAAGCACCGCATCGAGGACGCGGTGCGCAACGCCAAGGCCGCCGTCGAGGAGGGCATCGTCGCCGGTGGTGGCGTGGCCCTGCTCCAGGCGTCCAACGTCTTCGAGAAGCTCGAGCTCGACGGCGACGAGGCCACCGGTGCCGCGATCGTGAAGCTGGCCCTGGAGGCCCCGCTGAAGCAGATCGCCGTCAACGCCGGCCTCGAGGGCGGTGTCGTGGTGGAGAAGGTGCGCAACCTGACCCCGGGCCACGGTCTCAACGCCGCCACGGGCGAGTACGTCGACCTGATCGGTGAGGGCATCATCGACCCGGCCAAGGTCACCCGCTCCGCGCTGCAGAACGCGGCCTCCATCGCCGCGCTCTTCCTCACCACCGAGGCCGTCATCGCCGACAAGCCGGAGAAGGCCGCTGCCCCGGCAGGCGGCGGCATGCCCGGCGGCGACATGGACTTCTGATCCTCCGGGATCAGGACTCCGCACCAGGGCTGAAGACCGAGGGCGGCACCCCGCAGGGGGTGCCGCCCTCGGGCGTTTCGGGGCGTTTCCCGGTACTGCCCCGGCGACGCCGCGGGTCGGCGGAGCCTGGTCAGTGGACGGCGGCCGGTGCGTCCAGCAGCTCCCGCCAGGCGCGCACCGACTCGGCGTCGACCGGCCCGGCCCAGCCCCCGGGACGGACCGCGCCCCCGACGTGGAAGGCGTCGATGCCGGCCGCCAGCAGCCGCGGCAGGTGCTCCGCGCGGAGCCCGCCGCCCACCATGAGCCGGGGCTCGCCGGGCCGCCCGGCCTCCGCGAGCAGGCGGGTGAGTCCGTCGTCGACGCCGCGGGCCGAGCCGGCGGTGAGGAAGGTGTCCAGCCCGGGCAGCCCGCGCACCGCCGAGCGCACGGCCTCCCGGTCGGCGCAGTGGTCGATGGCGCGGTGGAAGGTCCAGCGGGCGCCGGGACCGATCGCGTCGACGAGCAGGCGCACGGCCGCCAGGTCCGGGGCGCCCGAGGCGTCGAGGAAACCGAGCACGAACTCGTCGGCGCCCTCGGCGCGCAACGCCGCGGCGGCCGCGCGGAGCGAGTCCGCCTCGCGGCTGCCGCCCACGGCGAAGTCCGCGCGGGCCCGCAGCATCACCCGGACGGGAAGGTCCACCGCGGCCCGGACGGCGGCGAAGGTCTCGCGCGAGGGCGTCAGCCCGTCCGCCGCCATCTCGGTGACCAGTTCGAGGCGGTCCGCGCCGCCCGTCCGGGCCGCGAGGGCGTCGTGGGCGTCGAGCGCGATCACTTCGAAAATTGGTCTAGACATGTCTCCAGGGTGGCACATGCCCGCGCATGCCCGCGACCCTCGTGGCCCATGGCACATGCCCGCGCATGCCCGCGACCCTCGTGGCCCATGGCACATGCCCGCGCATGCCCGCGACCCTCGTGGCCCACAATGACCTTCATGGCTGACACCGTGCCCGAACCCGGCTCCGCACTCCTCGCCCGCTGGTGCGACCTGCTGCGCCGCTGCCAGACGAGGTCCGTGGACCCGGTGCCCTACGGCAAGGACCTGCTCTCCCGCTGGGCCGAGCCGCACCGCCGCTACCACACCACCACCCACCTGACCGCCGTCCTCGACCACGCCGAGGCACTCGCCGGATACGCGCGGGACCGGGACGCCGTACTGCTCGCCGCCTGGTTCCACGACGCCGTCTACCGGCCCGACCGCTCCGAGAACGAGGAGCGCAGCGCCCGGCTCGCCGAACGCGCGCTCCCCGAGGCCGGTGTCCCCGACACGCTCACCGCCGAGGCCGCCCGCCTGGTCCGGCTCACCGTCACCCACGACCCCGCCGAGGGCGACCGCGACGGCGAGGTCCTCTGCGACGCCGACCTGGCCGTCCTCGCCGGCGACCCCACCGCCTACGCCGCGTACGCGGCCGCCGTCCGGGAGGAGTACGGCTTCGTCCCCGACGACGCCTTCCGCGCCGGCCGCGCCGACGTCCTGCGCGGGCTGCTCGGCCTGCCCCGGCTGTTCCGCACACCGGAGGCGTACGGGCGCTGGGAGGCCACCGCCCGCCGCAACCTCACCACCGAACTGGACCTGCTCGCCGCGGGGGAGGCGGGCGACGCCCGTCGATGACTCCGGCGCCCGGCGATGAGTCCGGCCACCGCGGGTGGTTCTCACCTCCGTGGGGAGCCGCCCGCGGTGCGAGACGAAGGGGTACGACAGCGATGACCGACGACGACACCGAGGTGCAGGCCGCCGCCGCGGCCGAGTTCCGGGCCCTGGCCGACCTGCTCGACGGGGCTCCCGGCGCGTGGTGGGACACCCCCTCGCTGTGCGAGGGCTGGCGGGTGCGCGAGGTCGTGGCGCACATGACGATGGCGGCGCGCTACTCGCGGGAGGCGTTCATGGCGCTCCTGGCCGAGCACGGCTTCGACTTCGCGCGGCTGTCCGACGCGGTCGCCGAGCGGGACGGCGCACTGCCCACCGGGGAGCTGGTCGGCTGCCTGCGTTCCGAGGTGATGCAGCGGTGGAGGCCCCCGGGCGGCGGCGCCCACGGCGCGCTCAACCACGTGGTGATCCACGGGCTGGACATCACCGTGCCGCTCGGCGCGGAGCGCCGCGTCCCGAGGGAGACCCTCGGCATCGTCCTTGACGACCTCACCGCGGGCGGCGGGCACGCCCGTTTCGGCGTCGCCGTCGAGGGCCGCCGGCTGCGGGCCACCGACCTGGACTGGTCGTACGGCTCGGGGCCGGAATTGCGGGGCACCGGCGAGGACCTGGCCCTGGCGATGTGCGGGCGCCGGCTGCCGGCGGGCCGACTGGAGGGCGAGCCGCTCCCCGGCTGACGCCGGGAGGTGCCACGAGGCACGGCGCTCCTCCGGCCTTCGCCGGGGAATGCCGCCGCGCTGCGCTGCCGAACGCCGGAGCGCTCCCTTACGGGGACGACTCTCCGTAAGCAGCTCCTGGCCGACCTCGGCCTGAGCCCGGGGCCGGGGCCGAGGGTGGTGAAGGTGGCGAGCTGGCGGTGGAGCCAGCGGCCGATCTTGACCGGTGCGACGCACCGCAGGCGGGGGCGCCTCGCAGCGGTAGGGGGCGGAGCTCCTCTGACGACACGATCCG
>NZ_JBYIQP010000129.1:0-11332 GCF_057707665.1 Actinacidiphila sp. bgisy167
CGAGCGTGGCGCTCCCGTGATCCTTCGGGGAGCCGCCGAGTTCACGGCGCGCGGCGGCGGTCGGCGGGGTGACCGTCCAGTCCGGGTGGCCCGGCATCCGCGGGGTCTTCGTGCCGTACAGCCACTCGGTGAGGAAGCCGGTCAGGTCCTGCCCCGAGACCTCGGAGGCCACGGCTATGTACTGTCCGGTGGAGGCGCTGGAGTTGCGGTACCGGTCGAGGAAGGTGTGCTCGATACGGCTGAAGACCTCCTCGCCGACCAGTGTCCACAGCGCGTACAGCACCAGCACACCGCCCGTGTAGCGCTGGCTGTGGAAGAGGGTGGCCACCGTGGGCGCCGCGACGGGACCGGCGTCCTGACGCCACTGGTCGCCCCGGGAGTAGACGTCCTTCATCCGGGCTTCCATGCTCGTCAGACCGAGCGAGTCGGGCCATCCCCGTTCATACCGGTACAGCAGCCCGTAGTAGTCGGCGTGGCCTTCGTTGAGCCAGAGATCGGCCCAGGTGGCGGGCGACACGAGATTGCCGAACCAGGTGTGTACCAGCTCGTGCATCATGTGCGAGCCGATCAGATTCTCCGTCTGGAGCAGGTAGTTCGGCTTGTAGATGGTGAGGGTCTGGGTCTCCAGGCCGGTGAAGTCGAAGGCGTTGGGGTCGTCGGTGTTGGCAGGAAGGATGCCGTATGTCTCGAAGGGGAAGGCGCCCAGGCGCTGCTCGAGCCAGGCGAGTTGTCCGGGCGTCAGGGCGAGGGCCGGCTCCAGTGCCGCCGCGCGTGCGGTCGGTACGACGTCGCGCAGCCGCAGTCCGCTCGGGCCCGGTCGTTCGACCACCCTGTAGTCGCCCACAGTGATCTGCACCAACTCGGTGGCGAGCGGGTCACGTGAGCCATAGGTGGCGGTGGTGACGCCGTTCGCCGTCGTGGTGGAAACCAGCGAACCGGTCGCGACGGCCGTCAGTCCGTCGGGCGCGGTGATGCGGAAGGTGAAGTAGGCCTTGTCGCTGGGGTGGTCGTTGCACGGGAAGACCGTGCGTGCGAGGTCCGGCTGCCCTGCCACGGCAAAGCCGTCGGGGGTGGGAACCCAGCCGTTGTACGGGAACGGGAGTTTGCGCGGATCGGCCGTGTAGTCCACCTGTACGGTGAACTTGACCCCGTTCGCCAGCTGGCACGGCGGGGTGACGACCAGTTTCTCGGTCTGCTGCTCGAAGACCGCCCGTCGGCCGCCCACCCGGACCCCGTGGACCACGAAGCCGATCGCGTCGAGCGAGAAGCGGGAGAGCTTCTGAGTGGCGTGGGCGGTGATGGTGGCCCTCGCGTCGACGAGCTTGGTGTCGGCGCGGTAGGTGAAGTCGAGCAGATAGGAGGAGACGCGGTATCCGGTGTTGCCGAGCGCCGGATAGACCGGGTCGCCCAGGCTTTCGCCCCCCGGGGTTCCTCCAGTCAAACGGTCCCGGACGCCCCGCCCGTCGGCGCTTTGCGCCTGCGCGGACGGGGAGAGGGTGAGCGCTGCTGCTGTGCCGAGGAGTGCGGCCCCCGGGGCTGTCACTCGGGTGCGGTATCGCATGGTTCTCCTTGTGTCCGTTCCGTGATCACATTGTTTCCGACTGCCAACAGTCGGGACGTGGCAGCCTCATGGCCGGTTCCGACAATCTCGGAGCGGTTCCCGGAACGGCTCCCCCCGGTCACGGAGCAGGCTGTGCTGCGCTCACGACGGCGCCCGTCGGGCGGCCACCGGCCCGCGAAACGGTGGTCCGGCCGGCCCCGGGGCCGCCGGACCACCGCCTGTGCGCATCAGGCCGAACCCGTGCGCCCCCCGCGCTACGCGTGCGCCTCGTGCCCGTACGCGTGCCCGTGGGGCCCGTGCCCGGCGGGGCGTATGCCGGAGAGGTCGCGCCTCACCATGGAGTTGCGGTGGGCAACGCTTGCACCGAGCGCGAACTGCGGCCAGTAGCCGAGGATCTCTGCCGGCTGCGCTCGCTCCAGCGCCGCGCCAGCTCACCGCGGCTCTTGGACGAGGTGATCCGAACGCGACATATGCCGCAGCATGCGGAAGAACCCTGGGTGCCCGCCGACGCTTGATTCCGGGCCCGAACGGCCCGCCGCCGGGCAGACCCCCGTCTGCCCGCCCCGGCAGGGCACGACCGCGGAGCACCGCCGCCACGCCGGCAGGGCCGGGACTCCGGGGCCGACACGCCGGATTCGCCGTGGTGCGGGGAGCCTTGTGGCGGGCGCCGGGACGGCAGAATCGGAGGCAGGGGCGCCAAGACGAAGGAGGTCCGGTCATGCGCAGCCGTGCCGATGTGACGCGCGCGTCCGTGCACCACCCGTTGTTCGCCCGCTTCTACGCCCGCTGCGGTCCGGTGATGGACGCCCGCGCGGGCTTCGCGGTGCACCGCCGGACGGTGCTCGCCGGGCTCACCGGCCGGGTCATCGAGATCGGCGCGGGTCCGGGACTGAACTTCCGTCACTATCCCGCGGCCGTCGCGGAGGTCGTGGCGATCGAGCCGGAGCGGCGGCTGCGCCGGCTCGCCCTCGACGCGGCGCAGCGCGCCGAGGTGCCGGTGGACGTCGTTCCGGGGGTCGCCGAGGCGCTGCCGGTCAAGAGCGAGGCCTTCGACGCGGCGGTCGCCTCGCTCGTGCTGTGCTCCGTACGCGACCAGGAGCGTGCCCTGGCCGAGCTCCACCGGGTGCTGCGCCCGGGCGGGGAGTTGCGGCTGCTGGAGCACTGCAGGGCCGAGGAACGCGGGTGTGCCGCGCTGCAGTGGGCGGCGGACCGCACGGTGTGGCCGCTGCTGTTCGGCGGCTGCCGGACCGGGCGGGACACGCTCGCCGCGGTCGCGGCGGCGGGTTTCGAGCTGCTGGAGGTGCGGCGCTTCCGCGTTCCCGAGGGCGCCGGGGGCATCGCCCTGCCCGTGCCCAGCGCCCCGCACGTGCTGGCCTCCGCACGCCGGAGCGGCTGACGGCGCGTCGGGTAAGGCCGCTGGCCGCCCTCCTTCTGTACCTACTGGTATGTACACTGCTGTCGTGGAGACGACGCCGGAACGCCTGATCGAAAGCACCCGCGAGCTGCTCTGGGAGCGCGGCTACGTCGGCACCAGCCCGAAGGCCATCCAGCAGCGCTCAGGCGTCGGCCAGGGCAGCATGTACCACCACTTCTCCGGCAAGCCGGAGCTGGCGCTCGCCGCCGTGCGCCGCAGCGCCGAACGGATGCGGGCAGCCGCCGAGCGCGAACTCTCCCTCCCGGGTTCGGCCGTCGAGCGGGTCTCGCGTTATCTGCGCCGCGAGCGCGACGTGCTGCGGGGCTGCCCGATCGGGCGGCTCACCCAGGACCCGGAGGTGGTCGTGAACCCGCAGTTGCGGGCGCCGCTCGACGAGACCTTCGAGTGGCTGCGCGGGCGGATCGCCGACGTGCTCGCCGAGGGCCAGGCGCGCGGCGAGATCGCACCCGGCCTCGACACCGACGACATCGCGGCCGCGCTCGTCGCCGTGCTCCAGGGCGGCTATGTGCTCGCCCGGGCGTCCGGCTCTGCCGCGCCCTTCGACCAGGCAGTCAGCGGCGCTCTGTCGCTGCTGGCGCAGCGGGCCTGAGCGGAGTCGCACGACCAGCACTCCCAGGGGGAGACCAGCACATGTACGCGATGCAGTACGAGATCACCTTGCCCGCCGACTACGACATGAAGATCATCCGCGACCGGGTCGCGGGACGGGGCCGGCTCACGGACGCCTACGAGGACCTCGGGTTCAAGGCCTATCTGATCCGTGAACGCGGCACGGAGGGCTCCCCGGTCAACGCGTACGCCCCCTTCTACCTCTGGAAGGACACCGGCGGCATGAACCGGTTCCTGTGGGGCGGGGGCGGTTTCAGCGGCATCGTCGACGACTTCGGGCGCCCTGACGTCAGCCACTGGACGGGTGCCGCGTACCGGCCCGGGCCCGCTTCCGGTGCCGCGCCCCGCGCCGCGAGCCGTCTTGTGCGGCGGCTCCCCGCCGGGGCCGACCCGCGCGAGCCGGTCACCCGGGCCCTGGAGGAGTGGGAGGAGCGCGCCACCGCGGCCGGCGTCCACACGGCCGTGCTGGCCGTGGACCCCCGCCGTTGGGAGACCGTGCTCCTCACGCTCTGGGAGCGGACCCCGCCCACCGCGGTCACCGACCTGGACCGCTACGAGGTGCTGCACCTGTCGGCCCCGCACCTGGCCGAGGTGCCGGTCGGCCGCCGGTGGCCGTAGCCGCAGCGCCGCGGGGGTGAACCCCGTGCGCGTCGCCGGCTCCGCCCTGGCCGACCGGTAGCACGCGCATCGCACAGGGCGCGTCCCACGAGGTCGCGCGAGCCCGCCCCGCGCCGGCGCATCGGCGGTGGGGCCGGCGGGGGGACGCATCCGCCCCCGGCCCGTGCGTCCCAGGCCGGGCGGGCCCTACCGAGTGTTAGGGCTGCGGCAGAGCCGCGGACGCACCGGATCATGCTCAAGGTGGTGGACGAACCGGCTGAGACTGATCAGGTCGGTTGTGGCTCTGGCCGATTCGATCCACTGCGGGAGATAGTCGCCTTGCAGGTGGGTGACCATGTGGGCGAAAGAGCGCACGTGCTCGACGAGGGTTGTCAGCTCAGGGCAGTTCGCCAGCGTGGCTTGGAGCTGGAGCCGGTCATTTTCGGTCAGGGCGTCGGGGTGCGTGAGGATCCAACGCGTGACGGCACGGGCGGATGGGGGCCGAGGCCCGACCGGCTGGGGGTGTTCCGACTGACCGGGGCCCCGAAGGTGTCCGTCATCCGGGCGCAGGCCCGGGCCGCGAGCGCGAGACCGACCGAGACCAGAGTCGACCTCAGCCGCTCGGTTCGCCGGCCGAACCGACGCGTCAGACCGGACACCTGCTCGGCGAAGGTCTTGCGCGGACAGGAGTCCTGCGTGCAGACGAACCCACGCACCCGTAACGACACCACGACAAACCTGCCCACTGCTGGTAGATCTCGGGGAAACCGCAGGTAGGAGCCGTGTATTCGGCCTGACGAGCATCCGCATCCCGAGCAGGCCGCCCGACTGGAAGTCGTACGAGCCTCGATCCGTACGACCGTGTCGGTCACCTCGACCGACGCCATGGACACACCGTCGATCGAGGAGAACAGCAATTCATCCAGCTGCGGCGGCACTTCGTTCACGGCGAAGGACTGTCGACCACACCGCATTCCAGCCGGGCGATTCCAAGCCCCAGGCGGCCGCGTTCATCACCCACGCCCGCTCCTCATCGCGTACCCTGCCGACGAGATGAATCCTCCGTGTCATCACCACCAGCCCGTCCTCGAATTCCTGCCCCTTGTACCACGACCACTGGTAGCCCACATACGTCCGCTCGCCGGCATCCGGATCCCTTAGCACCCGCCGCGGCGAGCGCCGGGCGGGAGCGGCGGAAGCGTTCTCGTTTGACACTCACGGTGGGCGGCGCGTTCCGAACGGCAACCACCGCTCGGAACGGACCACCCCTGAACCGAGCAGCTCCAGCTCCGAGAAGGGCAGGGCCCCTGGCCCGCAGTCGCGCCACCCGCATGAGTGGCGGCGTTCATCGCCTTCACCCACGGCTCCTCAGAGGTAACGGCGACTTCCGTGTTCTCTGCCTCTGGCCAGCCCTCGGGCAAGCCAGGCGCCCGGTCCCCCGCACGACCGCTCGACGTAGCCTCGCCGGAAACAGCACCCGCGACAACGCCACCCAGCGTCTGGCCGTGCCCGTCGAATCGTTACAGCGAATGCGATCGAGGACATCAAGACACGCTTTGGCCAGAGATGTCCTGTTGAAACGTCTCGCGGGGAACCGTTCGCGTTTCCTTGTAATCTGCTTGTTTTCCGCTCCATCTGTCACGATAGGAAAAATGGACTGTGAATACCCGACCAATTGCCAGGATTTGCTTCGATCTGCCCTCTACGGTGAGTGATGTCTTGTCCGGGAGCGGCCTCCTCCAACCTGCCGCCTTTGATGAATTTGTGAAGCATGTCATTGATGCGGCATCGCTATACCGGGAGATCGTCAATGATCCGCCTGGGGGTATGACCTCCGAGGAAACGCTGCGAGCGCTGACGGATATCCCCTCTCATCGACTCACCAGTAGTAACCGCGAGGAGCGTGACCGCCTTCTCAAGTCCTCCAATATACGTCGCACACCAGAAACTCGCGGTGAAGCCCTCACTACGATCCCTCACCGCTTTTCGGAATCCTCCCCGGAGGAAATTCTTTCCCCCACCCGACAGGGAATGCCGCGTAATGCAGAACTCGCAGCAGGCCACGCAGAGCTGCCCACCCCTCCGGTTTTCCTGGCAGAACCCAGATCTGCTGTCAAACGGTTCTCTCCGGTAAGCGAGCCGACCCAGACCGGTCTGCCCATGGACCAGCCGAAGGCGAGTCGGGGTGGCGACCCCCTTACGGCAGAGGAACTTGACCTGGAACCGACGGAAATCAACCAGAGACGAAGCGGGAGCAACACCACCAGCGACGTGCGGCCCCAGTCGGCGGCCAGGTCCCCTTATATCTCCAGCCCAGGATCGCCGCGACACCAGGCGAACCCCTCTCCGACTAAGGCTGGCAAGGTTCGCGATGCCGGAGAGGACAGATGGAGTGCTGAGCTCAAAGAAACGATGGTGAGCTATGCGAAGGCGGCAGCAAGGCTCACCATGGCCCTCAATAACCGGACTGCTCTCGCCGCGCGCATCGAGAACGATGGAGATTCCGGCAGCGTCTCTCGTCTCGAGGAGAGCGAAAGAGAACTCGCCGAGGCCGAGGAGTTCTTTGATGCCGCAGAGCGGCGTATGGTCGGCATGGGACTGGGTGATCTATCAGGCAGAGACGACGAGAGTTTGCCAGCTGAACTTCGATCACTGCCCGGCGCGAAATTCCACGATGTCATGGAACGCGCACGGGAACTTCTTGGGCCGAATATAATGATCGGAAGTGACCAGGAAGCGCTTGCGGCTCGCGAGTCATACGAGGCGGCGCGGAACCGGGTAGCGACGGAACTCTCGCTCGGCCGCGAGGACACCGCCAAAAGACTTGCTGCCGAGTTTTCTTCAAGCCTTGGGAAGAAACGCGAGAGAATCCTCGGCGGCGCACTGAAAATCGGCAACCTGGATTTCACGGCAAGTTATGCGAGCCACGCAAAAGATATACAAACACAATATCGAGAGCGACTTGCCGAAGCCGAGGAAAATCTGTATCACCAACTTGAAATAAACACAATCCTGCGCGACGACACGGAATCCGAGGAGGAGATTGAGGCAAAATATCTCCGCGCACTGCACGAACTACGGACGGCGAATAGAGAGAGTGAAATTAAAGACCTGCAAAAGGTTCTCAGAGCGCACGTTGAGCTCTTCTTCACGGCTCTTAGAAAAGAGCAAAACGACCCCACTCGCGATAGCCGCGACAGAATGAACACAAAGGAGGCGGAGCATTTTAAAAATGAATCAAGAAGGTTTGTACGAAAGCTGGCCAAGCTGATTGTGAACCCTGTAGGATACAGCGGTGATCATGATGTTCTGGGAATGCGGATCGGAACGCATCCGAGCTTTGGTACGAAATCCCATTCTTGGCGATACGAAAGTGTGGTCGACGCCTCGCGAGGATTGCTCGGATGGGTTGCGGCGAAAGAGAACAGGCACGCAGAGAAGGAACTTGCCCGGAAAATCGAAGACGAGGGCCACGTCGAGGCTCTACTTGACGTTCTGTTCACCCGTCTTCATGCGAGGTTGAGAGCTTTTCCCAATAACTCGGGGATCTTGGAGGAGTTGAAGTCAGGCCGCACCCTCCTTGATGACCGACCGTTTGCTGTTTATCTTAACTGGTTTTCCGCAAATGAACCACTTGAACATTTGCGCACGGAAGTCTGGGAGCGTGGCGGGATTTTGGAAGTCCTGGAAACGCCTCATATGTTCGGATTCCGTGACAAAATGATGGTCATGCACGATTTGAGTGACTATTTCCGAGAGAAGGTTTCTCGTTCGCCGGTAACGCAGGGCACCGGCCGGCTCCCGTTGCCCAAAGCATCGGATGTGATGAGCACGACGGGAATCGATGATTCGGGTCGGCGGACGGCAGCGAACCCAGAGCGGGGACAGAACATAGTCCGAGATAGAGAAGGTCGTCTCAAAGAAGCGCCTTCCACGCGAAATGAGAACGCGCGGTCGACGATACTGGCTCGTTCCCTCAACATACCGGTCTGGTCCGGTCAATCACACACCGCGCTACGAATGTTCCATATGGCGAGGTTCTTCGGAGCATCACGGCATGAGGTAGCAGCATTGGCCTGGGGCATCTTTGCATTCTGGCGGCTTCACTACGACCACACCTCCGAACTCGCCTACCACACGCTGCACGAGACGCTCGACATAGCGCATAATTTCGGCGTGCCCTATTCGATGAAAAATCAGGCTGCCGGGCTTCCGGAGGTCAAGCTTGAAAATATCCTGAACAGGTCATCATATACAGCTGGGCATCTTGAGGGAGCTGCGAAGGATGCATTCGCTGCGCTTTCGATTACTGCGGCCAGTCCTTCAAGTAGCACCGAAGCCGAGAAGATGAATGCGCTCGCGGCCGCCATTAGAATCGGTATCAGGAATTGGCAGGCTGACCCCAGGCGCGAGACCGTCGTGGCCATCATAGATAACGTCATCGAAGGAGAGCAGCTTCTCAAGCAGTCAGGACTGCCGTTCGAGTCCTTCATGGAAATTCCCAAGGATGGCGAAGTGAACACATTTTCTGTGAGTTCACGTTTCGGGGCCATGGTGGAACGTTACATCGGAAGTGGTTCAGGCTTTGACACCGAGAGTCCTGCTGCGCGCGCTCTGCTACTGCCGAGGAATGCAGACAACACTCTCTCTGAGAATGCGGTGCAGATCTTCCATGATGCGGATGAAGAAGACTTCGACCGCATGTGGGAATATTTGCTGCAAAAAGCAAAGGTAGAGGTGGCGGGGGAAAACAAGTCATCCTACTTGCCCGAGCCCGCGACGCTTGAGAAATTCCCTGAACTCCAGTCGTACACGAAACGATCAGACCGCTCGAAGGCTGAGGACTACAATGTTCCGCATGCTGCGATGACGCGTCTCCCGTTGCGGGTCGACAAGGCGAACTTCACAGTTTTCGCTGACCTAACGGAACCAGACGATCTTACCGACCGCAGAATCGAGCAGATATCGGAAGCCGTGAGGCTGGTCCAAGGGGCGGGATTTTCTGTGCCGAACCTGAGAGTCTACCTTCCGAAATATGGTCGGAGTATTCGCGTGCGGCATGATGGAAAGATTGATGTCCTCTCAGGGATCTCCAGTACCTTCTTTGCGCCGGACATTTTGGTTCTTTCCCCTGACCTGCTCGCACTGCGCCATACGTCCAGCGATGACAAAACGTATCCAATTGAGCTGGGCGTTCAGCATGTCATCACGGTGATAGAGAAATCCGTGCGCTACGCAAATGATGCGTCCGCCTATTATGATTTGACCTTCACGCGATTCGCCGAGAGAAACTACGAGGACATCGCCCGCAAGCTTCCTCGATCGGCGCATGAAAGCCCCCTCCTTTTTATGGGCGAGTATTTCTTGGGTGCTGTCACAGGGCAGCAACTCCCCCCGCAAACAACGAAGGTTTATAAGAAACTGGGTGGCGTTGTCGCGGGTGCTGTTTCAGGCGAGGCTACGTCGAGCGGCCGTGCGGGGGACCGGGCGCCTGGCTTGCCCGAGGGCTGGCCAGAGGCAGAGAACACGGAAGTCGCCGTTGCCTCTGAGGAGCCGTGGGTGAAGGCGATGGACGCCGCCACTCATGCGGGTGGCGCGACTGCGAGGCCAGCGGCCCTGTCCTTCTCGGAGTTGGAGCTGCTCGGTTCAGGGGTGGTCCGTTCCGAGCGGTGGTTGCCGTTCGGAACGCGCCGCGGCGAGCGCCGGGCGGGAGCGGCGGAGGCGTTCTCGTTTGATACTCGCGGTGGTCGGCGCGTGCTGGGGGATCCGGATGCCGGCGAGCGGACGGATGTGGGCTACCAGTGGTCGTGGTACAAGGGGCAGGAATTCGAGGACGGGCTGGTGGTGATGACACGGAGGATTCATCTCGTCGGCAGGGTACGCGATGAGGAGCGGGCGCGGGTGATGAACGCGGCCGCCTGGGGCTTGGAACGCGTCGTCAACGCACACGCTTATCGTCTTCCCCTGCCCGACCAGGTGACCGGCCCTCTGCAAGGCGCCGGTCCTGTGTGGCGGGCTGAAGTACGTTTTGTTGATCACCCGGACGAGGCCGACGCGGTCGTCTCCCTCACTCCCGGTGGTCGCATCAGCCAGAAGGCCTGGCCGGTCAATTCCTCGCCCTGGGCACTGGCCCACGAAATTGTTCATGGTATGGCCGGCGGGGACACCGAGGCCCCCGCGGAAACCCTCCTGACACCCGGCGGACGCACACAAGAGGACGTACCGCCAGGTAAGATGAGCCTGATGGGACGCCCACCCCGGGGCGTGGTCCCCGGCGAGGACACTTTGGTCATCACCAAGGTCACGCGTCAGCAAATAGCCGACCATATGGCCCCCTGGTTCCACCGCGGCAAAGCCGACCCGACCTCTTCCACAGGCACGGCCTCACCCGGCACCACGGTGACCTCACCCACGGTGGGCGCTCGGGACCAGCCACAGGCGACAAGGCGTCCGGACCAGCCTCAAGGGCGGCCGGAGAACGAAAACAGCCATGAGGCGCCCACCTCGACCCGGGAATTTTTCACGCAGTCCACCCAAGCGCTCCTCGATGCGCCCAACGCCGCCGCCCCGAGCGCGCCTTGGGACAGCTTCACCGCTGCGGAGCGTCAGGTGAGAACGGATACCCGGGTTCCCGTCGTCCCGGAACCCCTCGTCAGTCACGTTGCCGAGGCGGATGTCCTCGAGAGCACGGAAGTGGGCACCGTCACCGACGGTCTGACCCGATCGATGGCAGCTCCAGGTGAGGTGGCCAGTGAAACACACCCGCTTGCCCTGGAGGACCTGCTCGGAGTGTCCGGCGCATCGGGCCACGCGGATGTGCTGGCCGGCTCGGGAGAGGTAGACGCCCGCGTGGTAGCGGACGGCATCAGGGAGCGACTCGCCGCTGCGCGTATCGACACGACGATCCAGCCTGTCCACGTGCAGATTCATTCCACGCCGGGCGATCCCTCCCATTGGCTCACCGACATCATTCCCAGGGCGGTCAAGGAGCTGGGTTACGGACTTTACGTCCACATCGCGCCGGGGAACGTGGTGCATCTGTGCCCGTAACCTCGATTCTTCCAAGGGCTGACGGCGACGTCGTAAACGGCTGGCTGCCCGATATGTCCCGTGCCGTGTCGGGACTGGCC